>JBLRWR010000029.1:0-14601 GCA_047921135.1 Candidatus Brevefilum sp. | reverse complement strand
GGGCTTAAATAGTCCTGCACATCAACGACAAGGAGCGAAATTTTGATCGCACACCATGAATGTATTCAACTGCAAAAGGGGTTTGAGCGCTTACAGAATGCGACACTGAAATCCCACAACACGCAGGAAGCGGTTTTTTCAACCCTGGCTGGTGATTTGCATGTTTCCAGCTATGCCGATGGCGTTTTCCGGTTGCATTGGAAGCGCCCTGAACCACAACCAGATTATGGAATTCTGGCGGCAGAGGATGGCCGCCTCGCGCTTGAAATTGCTGAGTATGAGGGCGGCTATCGAATTAAGTCTGGCCAGGCAGTTTTGGAAATCAACATAAACCCCTTGGGGATTCGGCTGCTGAGAGGTGAGCGCTGTCTTTTACGCTCTGCTGGAGATTGCACCATCCAGGGTATGCTGCGGTTACCAAATTTCGCCAAGTGTAAAGATACCTGGTTAATGTCTCTGGACTTAAAAAATGATGAGCATGTTTATGGTTTGGGAGAAAAGTGGGCCTCACTCAACCGCAGAGGGCAGTTGATCCATAATTGGAACGAAGATGCCACCACCGTCAATTCGGAGCTTTCCTACAAGAACACACCCTTTGCCTGGAGTCCGGAGGGCTGGGGGCTGTTTGTGCACACCCCGGCCAAGGTGACCCACGGCGTAGGTTACCCGCAATGGTCTCACCGCAGTTATATCCTGCAGGTGTTTGATGAAGAGCTCGATTTGTTTTTGATCACCGGTGAAACGCCTGCGCAGATCATTCAGACCTATACCGAGCTGACCGGCCGGGCCGCGCAGCCGCCGCGCTGGAGCTATGGCGCGTGGATGTCCCGTGCGTATTATCAAAATGCCGAGGTTGCCCTGGAGGTAGCCCAAAAGCTGGTTGAGCGTGAAATCCCCTGTGATGTGCTCCTGCTGGATGGGCGCGCCTGGCATACGATGGAAGATCGTTTCGATTTTTCTTGGGATGCAAAGCGCTACCCTGACCCGGCGGGTTTCATTCAACAATTACGCGAGTATGGCATTCGCTTAAACCTGTGGGAGTATTCCTACCTTTCTGTATTGAACCCATTGTTCAACGAGCTGGCCGAAAAAGGCTTCTTCCTTAAAAACCCAGACGGGAGTCCCTATATTCACCGCTGGCTGCCCTGGCCTTATGACGCAGTCATCCCGCACCTGATGCCGAGCGGGCTGATCGATTTTACCAACCCTGAGGCGTATGCCTGGTTCCGCGATCAACACAAAGCCCTGTTTGATATCGGTGTGAGCGTGATGAAGACGGACTATGGTGAGGCGGTCCCGGAGCATGTGGTCGGCTTCAACGGGGATACCGGCAAGCGCTTACACAATGCTTACGCGTTGCTGTATAACCGCTGTGCCTTTGAAGCCGCTGAGATGTACAGCCAGGATGAACCCATGGTATGGGGACGTTCTGCCTGGGCAGGCGGTCAGCGCTACCCGGTGCAGTGGGGGGGCGATCCCCAGGTGGATTGGGCGGCATTGGCTTCCAGTATTCGCGGCGGCCAGGCCTGGGGCATGAGTGGGGGACCGTTCTACGCCCATGACATCGGCGGTTTTGCAGTGGGCAACCCCACCCCTGAGCTGTTCATCCGCTGGACACAGGCTGGGGTGATGTGCTCGCATACGCGCTTCCATGGAATTGGCGAACGGGAGCCCTGGGTATATGGTGAAGAAGCAGAGGCGATTGTGCGCGAGTGGCTGCACTGGCGCTACCGGATGATTCCATACTTGCAGGCTTGTGCGCTTGAAGCCAGCCAGTCGGGTATGCCGGTGATGCGTGCTATGCCCCTGGCATTTCCACAGGACCGGGTGGCCTGGGCTTTCGAAGAGCAGTATTTGCTTGGCCCGGCTTTGCTGGTGGCACCTGTTGTCGAATCTGGCGGATTTGTACGCTACTATCTGCCAGCGGGCGAATGGTTTGATATTTGGGAGGAAACCTGGGTGGAGGGGCCGCAGGTGGTTGAACGCCAGATGCCCTTGGACCGCATCCCGATTTTTGGGCGTAAGGGGCACATGCTGCCGCTGGGCCCGGTGGTGCAGCACACAGGAGAACTCAACCCGGGTGTGCACCTGGAGGAAGTATGGTGTTTTGGTGAGCCCCAGCAAGGCATGTCCTGGCCGGGGATGGAGATTAAACTTTCATCTTCTGGAGACCTGGTTGGCCTTCCGGAAGGTGTGCGAGTGGTTAAAAAATAAAGGAGTATTGGTATGCAATTTTTTCTTGATAGTGCCCATGTTGATGAAATCGAATATGCGCTTGATATGTGGGATATTGATGGCGTCACCACCAACCCGCGCCATGTGCAGGTTTCTGGTAAGCCATTTTTGACCGTGGTCGGTGAGATCGCCGGGCTGGTAGCAGGCACGGGTAAGACCGTTTCTGTGGAGGTGAACCCCCACCTGGATGATGCGGCCGACATGGTGGCTGAAGGCCAGAAACTGGCTGCGCTCAGCCCCAATTTTGTGATCAAACTACCGGCAACGGAGGCAGGCTTCAAAGCGGTGGCTGACTTGGCCGAATTAGGGATCCGCGCCAACCTGACACTGGTGTTCTCTGCAGCACAGGCGTTACAGGCGATGCGGATGGGGGCATATTATGTGTCGCCCTTCATCGGCTGGAAAGAGGCCAATGGTGAAGAGGTGTTCAGCTTTATTGCTGATATTTTGGCCATCCGGGATAACTACGCCTATGAGACCGAGGTGATTGTGGCGGCGGTGCGCAACGCACGCCAGATCGTGGATGCGGCCAGCCTGGGCGCTGATATTGTCACAGCTGGGATGAGTGTGTACCAGGATGCGTTCCGACATCCATATACCGCAGAGGGTTTACAGAAGTTTCAAAGCTTCTGGGATCAGACTCAATATAATTAAGTTTTTATATTATTAGAAATTCGAGGAAGAATTATGATTAAAGGCATTTTATTGCATGAGCCGGATGATGACGTGGGGGTGGCTGTCATGGATCTGAGCGCGGGGGATGAGATTGAAGCCGTGACATTGGAGGGAGAACCGGTTACGGTGATCACCCTGGTGGAAGATGTTCCTTTGGGACACAAGGTGGCCATGCGCGCCTTGCCCAAGGATAAACACATTATTGAATATGGTGAAGAAATTGGTTACGCCTACGAGAAGATTGCTCAGGGCGCACATGTTCATGTTCATAATATCAAAAGCCTGCGATGGGCTGGAAAATCACAAATCATCGCACATCAGGAGGCGTGAAAATGGGATCACATACACAATTAACTGGATACCGGCGTGAAAACGGCCGAGTGGGCATTCGCAATCATGTTTTGGTGATCTCTGTGGATGATATTTCCAATGCAGCGGTGGAGGGTGTCGCCAGCCTGATTCGGGGCGCAACCGCGTTGCCGCACCCCTATGGGCGTTTGCAATTTGGTGCGGATCTGGATTTAACCTTTGATACCCTGATTGGCGCAGGAAAAAACCCCAATGTGGCTGCGGTGGTTGTGATTGGCATTGAGCCAAACTGGACCGATTTTATTGTCGATGGCATCGCGGAGACGGGTAAGCCTGTGGCAGGTTTCAGCATCGAACGCTCGGGCGACCTGAAGACGATCGAGCAAGCTGCCTGGAAAGCCAAGGAATTTGTACAATACGCTACGGAATTACCCCGAGAACCGGTTGAATGGCAAGAATTGCTGATTTCAACCAAGTGCGGCGAATCGGATACGACCAGCGGCTTGGCTGCCAACCCGACGGTCGGGCGAGTTTTTGAACGGCTTCTGGCAGCGGGCAGCACCCTTATTTTCGGTGAGACGACGGAAGTAACCGGGGCAGAGCATAAGGTTTATGAGCGGTTTATCTCCCAGGCAGACGCAGACGCATTTCAAGCAGCGTTCGATGATTACCAGGCGCTGGTCAACGCCCAGGGAGTCAGCTTGTTGGGGTCTCAACCTACGGAGGGCAATATTCGCGGCGGGCTTTCGACCATTGAAGAAAAAGCATTTGGCAATGTTGCCAAAATTGGCACCTGCCCTGTGACGGGTTATCTTGAGCCCGCGCAAGCGCCAGATGGCCAGGGGCTGTATTTTATGGATTCATCGAGCGCGGCGGCCGAGATGGTCACGTTGTGCTGCGCGGCTGGGGCGGTTTTGCACCTGTTCCCGACCGGCCAGGGCAATATCATCGGCAACCCGATCACCCCGGTGATCAAACTTTCGGCCAACCCACTCACGGTTGAAACCATGGCCGAGCATATTGATGTTGACCTTTCGGGCTTGCTGCGATTTGATATCAACCTAGATGGTGCGGCGGACCTGACGATGGATGTGATGGCGCATACCGTCAATGGCCGGTTGACGAATGCTGAAACCCTGCGCCATGATGAATTTGTGTTGACCAAACTGTACCGGAGCGCATGACGTTGCTGAGGACTGCTGCTGAAAAGATGGGCAGACGTTGATGGTGGCTTTGGTGATGCGCGAACGATGGCGGATTTTCAGCCATGAACTCTGGTCGGTTTGGCCGGGGATAAACCTTGTTTTGGGTGTGGCTTTGGTGAGCCGCTACCTGCATGGTTTGCTATCGGCTACCTGGTTTGGGAAAGTGATCTCGGAGATTTTGATTGCGATCCTGTTGGGGCTGTATATCCGTGCCTTGATAGGCCGTAATGAAAAACTTGCCCCCGGGATCAACTTTGCCATGAAGACCATTCTCCGCTTCGGGATCATCCTGCTGGGTCTGCGCTTGAGCCTGCAGGATATTGCTGCAACGGGTCGCAACGGATTGATTCTAATCATCATTTGCCTCAGTGTGGCCCTGGGTTTGGCTTTGGGTGCACAACGGTTGTTCAAGATTTCGCCCCGGCTGGCGGCGCTGATCGGGGTGGGGACCGCGATTTGCGGTAACTCGGCCATCATTGCCACGGCGCCAGTGATTGAAGCTGATGAAGAAGAGGTCAGTTTTGCCGTGGCGACGATCACCCTGTTTGGGTTGTTGGCCGTACTGGTTTATCCGTACATTGGGGGGTTGCTGGGCCTTTCAGATTCCTATTTTGGGTTGTGGGCAGGTACGGCGGTGAATGATACCTCGCAGGTGGTGGCGGTCAGTGCCATGTACAGCGACCAGGCGCAAAATGTGGCCACAATCATCAAATTAACCCGCAATGTGCTTATGGCCCCGTTGATTTTCCTGATTGGTGTCGTCTACCAGCGGGCAAAAAGCCAGCGGGGCGATCAATCCGACTCAGCCCGGCCCAGGTTTAGTGTGAAAAAAGCGATCCCGGGTTTTGTGATCGGGTTTGTGTTCATGGCGCTTGTGCGGACGGTTGGCATTGCTGTGGGGGTACTCCCGCAGCATGTGGCCTCACCGGGCCATTTGTACACCGCAGCGCAATGGCTGATCAGCGCGGATGCGCTTTCTAAATTTGCGATCCTGATGGCATTATCCGCCGTGGGATTAAATACCAGCTTTTCCAACCTCAAGCGGATCGGTTATAAGCCGCTTCTGGTGGGGACCATCGTGGCTGTTGTGCTCTCCATCACCAGCCTGATGTTGATCCTGTTCACACCCTTTGGCGGATAAGTTAGACTTAATGGTAGAAGACAGATGATTTGTGTTTTATTAATACCAGGCACAAAGATTTGACTCGCGCCTGATTTGCAGGTTAGATTTGAAGGGTTGAGTCGCTGCTGATTATTTGGTAAAGTTTGATCAATAGGTAAAGGATTGGAAAATGCCTCTCAAATCGGAACTTAAAGTGTTACGCGTCGATCTGACCACGGGTGACCTTCATACGGAGAAGCTCTCGGAAGATTTCTACCGGCTTTACCCGGGTGGCAAAGCCCTGGCGGGCTATTATCTGCTGAAGGAGATGCCTGCCCATGCCGACCCCTTTGCGCCTGAAAACGTGCTGGTGCTGGCCAGCGGCTTGCTGACGGGTGCGCCCATTTCCACGACGACGCGCTATGTGGCGGCCGGCCGCTCCCCGCTGACCTGCGGGGTGGGCAGTTCCGAAGCAGGCGGGTATTGGGGCCCGGAACTTAAACAAGCCGGTTTTGAGGCGATTATCATCACCGGCAAGGCAGAGAAACCGGTTTACCTGTGGATCAAGGACCAGGATGTTGAGATCCGCTCAGCAGAAGCCTTGTGGGGCCGCTCAACGGCCGAGGTGCAGTCTGCCATTCGGGAAGAATTGGGCGATCCGATGATCCGTGTTTTGCAGACCGGTATTGCCGGTGAAAACCGGGTGCGCTATGCCGGCCTGACCAACGATCTGCGGCATTTCAACGGCCGTAATGGGATGGGGGCGGTTTTTGGGGCTAAGCACCTCAAGGCAGTGGCTGTGCGCGGCTCAACGCGGTACCGGGAAATCGCGCACGACCCCGAAGGGATGCGTGAGCTGGGTCGAAAGATTGCCCGCCAGGTTCGGGATAATCCGCAATCCTGGGAATTGCAGCATCGGGGTACACCCGGGTTGATTGAGCCTTTGAACACGGCCGGTATGCTGCCAACCCGAAACTTCCGCCAGGGCGAGTTTGAAGGCGCGGATGACGTCAAATGGGAAGCTTACGAATCGGAATTGCTGGTTGGACGGCGGACATGTTTTGCCTGTGCGGTGCGTTGTAAACGCGAAGTGCAGGTTGATGGTAAACCCTCTGAATATGGCGGGCCAGAATACGAGACCCTGGCTGCTTTTAGTTCAAACTGCGGTGTTTCAGACCTGCACGTGATTGCCAAAGCGAATGAGTTGTGCAATGCCTATATGCTCGACAGCATCTCAACGGGCATGACGATCTCTTTTGCGATGGAATGTTTTGAAAATGGATTGATCACCACAGAAGATACCGATGGCCTCGAGCTGCGGTTTGGTAATGGTGAGGCCATGGTGGCGATGGTGGAGAAGATTGCCAAACGGGAGGGATTTGGTGACCTCCTGGCTGAGGGCAGCAAACGTGCCGCCGAGAAGATCGGCCAGGGCGCGCTGGCTTACGCCCAGCAGGTGAAGGGCCAGGAATTGCCCATGCACGAGCCGCGCGGCAAGTATAACGTGGGTATGGGGTATGCCATGGCCGAAATTGGCGCGGATCACCTGATTGTGACCCATGATTCGATGCTGGTCAATCCTGATGGCTTGCCCTTTAAAAATGCCGCGCCTTTGGGGATTACCCAGGCAGAACCGGCTCGTAGCCTGAATCCAGAAAAAGTGCGACAGTATCTGATTTTGGAGCACTGGAACAGCTTTGAGAACACGGTGGGTTACTGCTTTTTTGGGCCAGCTCCGCGCGGTTTGATCCATCCCGATGATGTGTTAGGTTCGGTCAATATGGCCACGGGCTGGGATTTGAGCATGGAAGATCTGCTTGAGATTGGTGAACGAGCAGTCAACCTGCACCGTTTGTTCAATGTGCGAGAAGGTTTTTCGAGTGACGATGATGACCTGCCGGCACGCTTGTTTGAAGGTCTGGAAAACGGGCTGTTGAAGGGCGAAGCGATCGACCGCGAGGAATTTTTAATGGCCCGAACGAACCTGTATGCACTCAAAGGCTGGGATCCTGAGACGGGTATCCCAACCCGGGCGCGGCTGGAGCGCCTGGGGCTGGGGTGGGCTGCGGATTTGGTTGAATTATAAGTTTTAACACTAGCAAGAAGATTGACTTAGAGGTTATCATGAAGCTTTATACCGGCGGTTACCTTACCTTTTATATGCCGGAACAGCAGCCTGAAATTGAACTTGAGCTGCCTGAACTGACCGCGCTTGATGCTTTGCTGAACACGCTGGGCATCCCCTTGGGGGAGGTGCAATTGGTGATCATTAACGGTGAGATTGCTGAGCTAACCCAGGCCCAAATCCATGATCAGGATGTGGTCAAAGTCTTCCCTGGCGTGGACGGAGGTTGAGATGCACACTCAAAACCTGGAGCCATTGGAATTAGAACGCTATAGCCGGCATTTAGCCCTGCCAAGATTTGGCGAGCAAGGGCAGTTGCGCCTCAAACAGGCCTCTGTGCTGATCGTTGGGCTGGGCGGGTTGGGTTCGGTTTCTTCGCTGTACCTTGTCGCTGCGGGTGTGGGAAGAATAGGCTTGATTGAGGATGATCATGTGAGCCTGAGCAATTTACAGCGGCAAATTTTATATACCACAGATGAGGTTGGTCAGTCAAAATTGGCACTGGCTGCCCAAAACTTAAAGGCGCATAACCCCGCAGTGGCGATCAAAACCTATCCACATAGGCTGACAAAAGACAATGCGAAAACTATTGTTCAAGCGTATGACCTGGTTGTTGATGGTACGGATAACCTGGTGACGCGCCGGGTGATCAACCAGGCTTGTGTGGCGTTGGACCGCCCCTATATCTACGGTGCAGTCAACCTGTTCGATGGGCAGGTGAGCGTGTTTCATGCTGCACAGGGCCCCTGTTGGGCCTGCCTATTTCCAGAAAGTCCTCAGGAACCACAGCCCAAACGACCCGAACAGCTGGCAGTGTTGAATGCGGTGCCCGCTGTGATTGGCGCGTTGCAGTCCACAGAGGCGATCAAATGGATCGTTGGCGTGGGACAAACATTGATTGGGGAATTGCTGATCTATAATGCCTTACAGGCAAGTATTGAGAAAATTGGTATCGAAAAGAATCCCCAGTGCCCGGTTTGCGGGCATTAAGTTTAATTAGTATTTTTTTGCCTGATAGTCAACAGGTTAGGGTCCAGTTTCTTGAGCTTCGGTAATGGTCACCTCGATGGAACTGGGCAGGATGGCGTCCACACTGATTTGGTTATTCTCGAGCCAAACTTCGGGTGCCAGCTGGTAGGTTCCCACGCCGCGATCAGTTAGATCAAGCAGAACCAGGATCAGGTCAAGTTTCAGTTCATCGAGCAGGGGCAGGGGGCCTGACAGAAAGATATCGACGGTATTGGGGGAGAACTCCACAGCTAAACCCTCGCCCAGGCCCTCAATTTGAATAGGAACATTGGTGAAGCTGATGCTGCTTTGAATTGGGTCGATCCCAATTTGAACAGTAACGTTCTGACTGCCCACCACATTGATGCCCTCGGGGAGGTTTAAAGCTACCCTGATCTCAATATCTTCGTTGGCCATGTTGAGGTTGATGGGTGTGGTCTCAACAAAACCGGGGATGGTATCAACCAGGCCGGGTTCTGCTGAAAAAATGGTTACGGTGGGTGGCATGGCAAAGATGTTGGTTAACCGGTACCCCGCTGCGATTTGCCCGCTGGTGACGATTTTTACCACCACGGTTCTGTATCCGCCGCGCTGGGTCACTGGCACGGTGACCTGGACCGCTGGCGGGTTGAGGGTCACCCCGGTGACCGGCACCTCATCTGCATCCAAGGGGACCAGTTCAATCATGCGCTGGACATCTTCAGAGGCATCGGCAATGTTGATCTCGGCGTTGACATGATCGATGGTATCGATGAGTGATTTTGGGCCTGAGATCAGCACGGTTTCGTTGCTCAATTCAGGTATTTGCACTTCGAAACCGATGGTGGGGTTGCCAATCACCCGCAGGTCGATGGGGAAGCTTTCGGTTATGATGGCATCTAATTTGATAAAGACCGACGAAGGGGCAATACGAACTACTTCTGCCGGAGAAATATTGAGGTTGACCTGGGGCGTGAGGGTATGTACGCCGGATTCGACGCCCGAAAGGTCCAGGATCACATCAATCAGGTTGATGTCGTTTTCGAGTTGTGAGTGAATGGACGACGGCGCGCGAATGGCCAGATTGACCTGGCCTGGAATCTCGTTGGTGATGGTCAGGCTGGGGTCTAAACCGACGATTTCCATCGGTAGTGGCCTGGGATAGGTTCGGGTTTCTGTGGGGTCAGCCTGGGTGACGGCATAAATCCACACCGCTGTTGCGAAAATCAAGGCGGTCAGGAGGGTGGGCAGGCTGCGGATCACTTTGCGTAGATATTTCATAATTCTTCCCCCTCTTTATCAGCATCTTCTTCGGGGGTGAACAGGGCCAATAAACGGGCAACCAGGCTTTTGCCGCCGATAAATTCTGTAGCCTGGAAAAAGGCCAGCAAGGTGTTTTGCAGGCGTTCCATGTTCAATCGGCGGATCATCTTACCGTCCTGGGCAATTGAAATGCTGCCGGTTTCTTCTGAGACGACAACTGCGATGGCATCACTGATCTCCGTGATCCCAAGGGCAGCACGATGCCTCAGGCCCAGGGTGCGCTCGGGTGAACGATTGAGCACGCCGGAGGATGAAAGGGGCATTACGCAGGATGCGGCGACAATTCTGTCGTTGACAACGATGACGGCGCCATCATGCAGGGGTGTATTGGGATAAAAAATTTGCAAGAGCAGCTCGGGGGTCACGATGGCATCCATCGGTACGCCGGTTTGGACATATTCTCCCAAACCCTGGTTGCGTTGAATGACGATCAGGGCGCCATGATGACGTTCTGAAAGGCGTCCGCTGGCTTTAATGATGGCGTTCAGGGTTTCAACGAATTGCTTTTCGGTGATATCGCGGGTGCGAGCTAAAAAGGACATATTGCCTGCCCGGCCAACCCGCTCTAAAGTGCGCCGGATCTCAGGGGCAAAAATAACAGGGATGGCAAAGACCAAGGCTGGCAAGACAGTGCTGATCAGCCAGGAAAATGCAGGTAATTCGACCAAGCTGGTAAAGAGGGCCAAGAGCACAATGATGAACAAAACGCCCCGCAACAATACCAGTGCTTCGGTGTCGCGAAGGAGCATCAGGACGACAAAGAAAACCAGCGCTACCAGAACGATATCGAGTAAATCGGTCCATCCAAAGCGTTGGAAAAGAAATGTAAGGTCGTTAATTAATTGGGCCATTTGATCAATACTTTGTGTTTACGTCGATCGATTTCCGCTTTCAAAGGGTTGGCTTATCACCTTAAGCCATACCTCAGCATTGTCACCTTGGGCTGCTTTTTTAACTGTTGTTTGCCAGGCCGGGTAAGCGATCTGTCGGCTGCCTTGCTGATCATACCCGCACTGTTGGGGATGATTTCCTAGGGCTTCCGTTACATTGCCAGTCAGAACCAGTAATTCAGCCTGATGGCTCAGCGCGTGTTCTTCGAAAGCGTGGCAAACCAGGGCTGGCATGGTGTCGAGTAATTCTGCGGGGTGAACTTCTGTTAGCGTGGCGGTGAAATTCCAGTTTTCCCAGATCAAAAAGGCTTGAATCCGGTTATTTTTCAAGATCACCAAGACCATCCCCAAGCCCAGGTGTTCATATAAGCTGGCGGGGTCCTCCCCCGTCAGATCATGCCAGGCCATTTCCAAATGGTCGCCTGCAAAGGCATTGACAGGTTGTGCTGACCAGTCCTGTGACATATTAATGTGCAGCAGATCTCTGACTTTATCTGTATGAATTGTATCATTAAGCGCGCGGCATGTCCTTAACCAGGTGTCTTTAAAGGATGTTTCGGTATTGATGATGACGTCTGCCCGGGTCAGTTTTTCCATTTGGGGCGGCTGCGCATTGATCCTGGCGCGGGCTTGTGTTGCTGTCAGACCCCTCTGGCTTTGCAAACGCTGCATTTGTTGTTCATACGCGGCATGGCTGACCCAAATCTGGTCGCATTGCTCGCCAAGGCCTGATTCTAGGAGCTTTATGGCTTCAATACAAGCCAATGGGCGCCTGGCGGCTTTGATACGCCTTAGAATGGCAGCATTAACATGGGGATGGACGAGGGCTTCGAGCTGTTTTAACCGCTCCGGGTCGCTAAACACGATTTCGCCCAGCTTTTTATTGGAAATCTGCTCCTGATCAGAATATATTGATGGGCCAAAGGCAGCGATGACTTGTTGATAAGCGCTGCCCCCCGGGTAAAGCATGCGGTTGGCCAGGGTGTCGGCATCAATGCCGAACACCCCCGCATTGGCCAGCATGCGCCGAATCACGCTCTTTCCTGTGGCGATATTGCCGGTGATGCCGATTATGCGGGTCGAATTAATCATTTTTTATCTGGTCCAAGGTGAAGTATACCCGATTTCACCTGCGCTCAATAAGGGCAGGGTGCTATAATGTGGATATGATCCTGGAACGTTTGGCACAAGCTGCCTCCAAATTCTGCGGTTTAACTAAGGACCAGCCCGTCCTGTTAGGGGTGTCTGGCGGCGCAGACAGCCTGGCAATGGCCTTTGGCCTGGATGCGCTGGGATACCCACTGGTCATCGCGCATGTTGATCATGCCTTGCGCCCAGAATCCCCTGCTGAGGCAAAATTTGTTCAGCAGGTGGCAGAATCCCACGGATGGCCATTTTTCAGCCAGCGGATTGATGTGCGCCAGGCGGCTGAGGCGGCTAATCAATCGATTGAAGAAGCTGCCCGGCTGGTGCGCTATACTTATCTTTTTGAGCGTGCACGGCTGAACAAATGCCAGGCGGTGGCTGTTGCCCACCATGCCGATGACCAGGTTGAGACGGTTTTAATGCATTTCCTGCGCGGCACTGCGCTGGGTGGGCTGACGGGCATGTCTTACCGGCGGTTGATGCCCCAATGGGACCCAATCATTCCCCTGGTACGGCCGCTGTTGTGCATCTGGCGCGCGGAAATTGATGCGTATATCGAAACCCTGGGCATGACGCCCTGTGTGGACGCGACCAACCTTGATACGACATATTTTCGCAATCGGTTGCGCTATGAGCTGATCCCCGCGCTGGAAACCTATAACCCCCAGGTCAAAACTGCCCTCTTCCGGATGGCGGATGTGCTCCAGGTAGAGATGGACTGGTTGGATAAAATGTCCTGGGCAGCTTACCAGGCCTGTGTGCAGGTGGAAACTGATGACAGCATTCAACTGGCCCTACCGGCTTTTCTGGGTTTGCATAAGGCGCTTAAGCGTCGGGTACTGCGTATGGCGATTGAAAAGTTGCGGCCCGATTTACGGGATGTTGGCTTTGAGGCGATTGAACGTGCCCTGGAATATCTACAGGCGGGAAAGGCTGGGGGAGAGATTGACCTGATCGCCCGTTTGAATTTAGCCGTGATTGAAGATACGTTGGTTATCAAGGATTGGTCGGCTGAACTTCCCGATTTTGGCAAGCCGCTGTTGGTGGATGCATCCTTTGAAGCGCCATTAGGCTTGGAACGGCCTGTTGAGTTGCGGCATAGATGGCGGTTAACGGCGACTGTAGAGGAGGACTTTTCTGATACGCTGTTGTCGGCTGTAAAATCTATCCCTAACGATGAAGCCTGGCTGGATTATGACCGGCTGAATCTACCCCTGACCGTGCGAGGACCAAGAGAAGGTGAGTGCTTTGAGCCTTTGGGCATGGGGGGACATTCACAAAGCTTGCAAGATTTTTTCGTCAACCTGAAAATCACGGCTCATTTAAGGCCGGTGTGGCCCCTGGTCTGTGCGGATCAACGGGCAGCCTGGGTTGTTGGGCTGCGACCCTCAGAAGCGTTTAAGATCACCGGGACGACGCAGCGCGTCCTTAAGCTGAGGCTGGTTAGAGGCGCGGCTTAATCATTGCTTGAAGAGGGGTTATTTAATTGGCGTCAGGGGTTCAGCCGAATGACCCTGTTATTCTTCTTTCTCATCACCAAGGTCATAGCCCTGCTGAAGGGCAAGGGTGCGCAGCTTGCGTCGCACCTCGCGAAATTGGATTTTTGACACCCCCAGCTTTTGGCGGATCTTGTCTGGCTCAACACCATCGATCAGGTCGGCCAACACGCTTGTCCATCGGCACATATCAAAGGAGATGCGCTTCTCGAAACCACCTGCTTCAGTGATATCTTCAAGGATGTATTCCAACCGGCGAGCCGTCCATGGGAAGAGCCGTTCTTGGGGCTCGTATTGGGCGGTGTATTCATTGAAGGCCTCAACCCACTCTGGTGACAGTGAGAGCTTGCGCTCCTTATAGCGATAGCGCGGGTTGGTGTAGCGAATGAACAGGTGGGCATTTTGCGGATCATCAACTTCGAGATGGTTGAGGTTGATATTACGGCATTCACCCTTTTTGATGCCCGTTTCTAAGAGCAGTTTGAGTAGCGTATAAGGGCGGGCATCGGGCTGATCGCCGGTGCGGAAAGTTTCCGCTGTTTTGAGGGCTGATTTCATTTCCGGGTGGCTCAACACGGTGGGGAGAGGGCTGGTGACCGTCTTTTGGGGGAGTTTATCCGCCGGATCAACTACCAAAACACCGCCTCGTTGCAGCCAACGGAAAAAGCTTTTCAATGATGTAATCCGCCTGGAAAGGCTTTTGGGGCTGCAGGGCACGCCGCGTTCGTTTTCAAGCCAGTTGACGAAGTTTTCAAGGTCTTTGAGGGTGATTTCGCCGATGGTTTTGTCGGTGGGGAGGAAGGTATCCAATAAATTGAGATCGGCAATAAAGGCTTTTATGGTGTAAGGGGATTTTCCCTGATCGTTTAAATAAAATTTCCAGGCCTGAATGGCGGGCTGGAGGTGCGTGCGCTCGTGTAAATGCGCTGGTGTGCCTTGGGCTTGTGTGGTTTGATTGGTCATTGGGCTCTCCCTGTTTTCGCGTAGCCAGTTAAGTTAATTGATTTTAAACTGAACCGAAATTATTGTCAAATATCAAACGGAGGGTGTTAAAAAACGAACAATGATTACTGATCATTTGTCAAAATCCATAATTAATTCTATTAAC
>JBLRWR010000028.1:0-14707 GCA_047921135.1 Candidatus Brevefilum sp. | reverse complement strand
CCCTGAATTTCCTCCGGATGCAAAGGGGATGGCCACACGCGCGGCTTCCGGCAAGGTAATCAACGCAATTGCCAAGGTGCTGCCTGAGTTGATGGGTGGATCGGCCGACCTGGCCCCTTCCAACAAAACCTGGATCAACAACGAGCTTGATTTTCAAGCTGAACATCCGGAAGGCCGCAATATGCACTTTGGCGTTCGGGAGCATGCCATGGGCGCGATTGTGAACGGCATGGCCGTCCACGGTGGTTTAGTGGTCTACGGAGGGACCTTCTTGGTCTTTTCCGATTACATGCGGGGCGCAATTCGCCTGTCTGCTTTATCAAAATACCCTTCAATTTGGGTCTTTACGCATGATTCGATTGGCGTGGGTGAAGATGGCCCCACCCATCAACCTGTTGAACACGTCACCAGCTTGCGGACGATCCCGGGATTGGTTACGATACGGCCGTCGGATGCTAACGAGACAGCCCAGGCCTGGCGCTATGCGATCCAGCATGAGGGGCCTGTGGCCATGACGCTTACCCGGCAAAACACGGCGACGATTGACAGAGGAATTTACACGAGCGCCGAGGAATTAGAGAAGGGCGCGTACGTACTGGCAGATTTTGGTGAAGAAACGCCCGAACTGATTTTGATGGCATCGGGTTCCGAGGTTGATTTGGTACTCAAAGCTGGCGAAATTTTGGCTGCTGAGGGAGTCAATGTGCGGGTGGTGTCCTTCCCCAGCTGGGAGTTGTTTAAAATCCAGGATAAGACGTATCAGGATAGTGTCCTGCCCCCGGCGATCAGAAAGCGCTTGGCTGTTGAGGCAGGCGTAACGTTGGGATGGGAACGGTGGGTTGGCGACCAGGGTGTCGTGATTGGCATTGATCGGTTTGGCGCCTCCGCTCCGCAGCCCGTGGTGATGAAAGCGTATGGACTCACCGTGGAAAATGTGACTGAGCAAGCCCTGGGATTGCTCAGACAGGAACATGATTAAAAATTTAAGCCGGGTTGACCATACATTAAATTGTGAAAGAAGGTTCTGATGAAAATTGCAGTTGCTGCTGATCATGCGGGATATCCGCTAAAAGACACGGTCATCGAAGCCATTCGAGCCAGCGGTCACACGCCGATAGATCTGGGAACTGATTCAACGAAAAGCGTGGATTACCCTGACTATGCCGAGAAAGCCGGGAATGCCATCGTTGACGGAACGGCAGACCGCGCTGTGGTGGTGTGCGGTTCTGGCGTGGGGGCGTGCATCGCAGGTAACAAGATTGTGGGGGTGTATGCCTGTTTATGCCATGATACGTATTCTGCTGCCCAGGGCGTTGAACATGACCAGATGAACATGCTGTGTTTGGGCGCCAGGATTATCGGCTCTGAATTGGCGATCAAAATTGTGGAAGCATTCCTCAATGCCGAGCCCTCGGATGAGGCACGGCACCAGCGCCGAGTGGGAAAAATTAGAAAAATTGAAAAACAACATTTGTTAGGAGAATTATAAATGAGCACTGCAATCCAACTTAATTTACTGGGTCAGTCGATCTGGTATGACAACCTGAAACGGTCCTTGATCACAGATGGGACGGTTGCCGGGATGATCGAGCGGCGTGAAATACTGGGTATGACATCCAACCCCAGCATTTTTGAAAATGCGATCAAAAGCGACAACGATTACCAAGCCGACCTGCAATTGATGGCCTGGGCTGGACTGACCGCTGAGGAAATATTTTACAAACTGGCCATTCAGGACATCCAGGATGCCGCTGACCTCTTTCGGCCGTATTATGAGGCTAGCAACTGTGCGGATGGCTTTGTGAGTTTAGAGGTAAACCCCAAGCTGGCCAATGATACACCGGGTACGATTGATGAGGCCAAGTGGTTATGGCGGCAAGTTGACCGGCCGAATTTGATGGTAAAAATCCCGGCGACAAAAGCTGGTTTGCCGGCGATCACCGCAGCGATTGCGGCCGGGATCAATGTTAATGTGACCCTGATCTTTTCGCTGACACGCTACAACGAGGTGATGGATGCTTACCTGAGCGGCCTGGAAAAGCGTCTTCAGGAGGGTGGAGATATCTCAAATGTCAATTCGGTGGCGTCATTCTTTGTGTCGCGCTTTGATACCAACGCTGATGCCCGTCTGCAGCGTATCATCGATGCCGGCGGACTGCAGGCTGAAAAAGCAGCGGAGCTGAAGGGCCAGCTGGCAGTGGATAATACCCGCCTGGCGTACCAGGCTTACCTGTCGTTTTTTAATTCAGATCGTTTTCGCGCCCTACAGGAAGCGGGGGCACGTAAACAACGGCCTTTGTGGGCTTCAACCAGCACTAAGGACCCGGCGTTCAGCGATGTCAAATATGTGGATGAGCTGGTGGCTGAAAACACAGTCAACACGGTGCCGCCTGAGACGCTGCAAGCCTACCTGGATCATGGCGATCCTGCTTTGCGGATCAGTGAGGGCTTGGGCCAGGCCAAAGCAGATTTTGAACGCCTGGCCGAATTGGGCATTGCCATTGATGAGATCACCCAGGAGCTTGAGGATGAGGGCGTGTATAAATTTGCCAAGTCCTTTGAAGGCTTGATCGACGCGATCGAAACTAAACGGAAATCTATCGTGGGCCAACTGGGATCCCTGGCGGGTGATGTTGGGGCGAAAGTCCGTGAGCTTTCTGAGGATAATACGATCTTACGAGTTTTCAACAACGACCCCACTGTGTGGACCACAACCCCGGCCGGTAAGCAGGAGGTTCAAATCCGTATGGGCTGGCGGGACTTGCCTTCAAGAAGCCAGGCATTCATCCCGACGCTGACGGAATTTGCCGAAGACTGCCGCACAGACGGGTTTACTAAAGCCCTGGTTTTGGGGATGGGGGGATCTTCCCTGGCGCCGGAAACGATGAGTTTGATTTTGGGCGGTCAGACGCAGGGATTAGAGGTGAAGATCATTGATTCCACGGTGCCGGCTCAAGTTAGAGAGGTTGAAGCATGGGTGGATTATGCCCAAACATTATTCATCGTCGCCAGCAAATCGGGCACGACCAGCGAGCCATTAGCCCTGTATGCTTATTTCAAACAGGGCGCTGAGAAGGCGTTGGGTGCAGATTGGTCGTCGCACTTTGTCGCCATTACCGACCCGGGCAGCCGTTTGGTGCAGATCGGTGAGGAACAGGGCTTCAGAGCGGTGTTTACCGCTGACCCTAATGTGGGCGGCCGCTACTCTGCGCTGACTCACTTTGGCCTGGTGCCAGCGGCGCTAATGGGAATCGACCTGGAGAAGTTCCTCGGCCGAGCCCAAATGATGGCTGAAAGGTGTTCGCCAGCGATGCCATTGGCACTTAATCCCGGCGCGTTGCTGGGAATAATGATTGGTGAGAGCGCAACCCAGGGGAAAGATAAACTGACCCTGTTGACAGATGAAGCTTTTGCACCTTTTGGCGCCTGGCTGGAGCAGTTGACAGCTGAGAGCAGCGGAAAAGAGGGACGGGGCATCCTGCCCATTGCGAATGAACCCAAAATGGAAGCTAGCGCCTATAGCAAAGATCGTTTATTTGTTTACCTGAGGTTGGCTGGCGAGCTGGATGAGTTCATCGCTGATTTAAAAGCAGCAGGACAGCCTGTGATCGTTCTGCAGCTGGATGACCTCTACGACCTGGCGGCGCAATTCTATGGTTGGGAGTTTGCCATTGCCATTGCATGCAGTCTGCTAGCGGTGAATGCTTTTGATCAGCCTGATGTACAGGATAGTAAAGACCGCACGAAGCAAAAGCTGGCTGTCTTTAAAGATCAAGGAGCCTTGGAAGAGCCTGAAGTGGTCTGGTCTCAAGCCGGGGTGAAGGTGTATGGACGATCGTTTGACGGGCTGAATGCGTGTGCATCGGTAACAGAGGTCATAGCGGCCTTCACCGAACTGGCGGGCGATGGGGATTATATCGCCATCAACGCCTACCTGCCACGCAACCAGGCGATGCAAAGCCAGCTGGATGGACTGCGTGAGCGCATTTCAGCAAGGACCAAGCGGCCAACCACGCTGGGGTTTGGCCCGCGCTTCTTACACTCAACGGGGCAGCTGCACAAGGGCGGCGACAATAACGGGCTGTTCCTGCAGATCACCCAGGATGATGCGCATGACCTGCAGATACCGGGTGAACCTTTGACTTTCGGTGTGTTGGCGCGAGCCCAGGCGCTGGGCGACCTGGAAGCGCTCATTGCCAGAGACCGGCGAGCCATCCGTATTCATTTACCAGCGGATGCCCCATTGACATTTTAGTGCTCGAGCAAGCAAAAATATCGTAATCAAGTTCCCGGTATGTGACCATACCGGGAACTTTTGTGATTATGCAGCATAATCATGTATAATTTTGAGATATCAGACGAAATTTGTTTGCGTGAATTGGCTGATAAGTTAACTTTTTGTATGGAAAAACATTAGGATGAAAATTTTGGGCATAGACCCGGGTGAAAAACGCATTGGCGTGGCAATCAGTGATCCGACGGGCACGATTGCGCGGCCGCTGTGTGTGATCAAGCACGTGGCGCGGGAAGCAGATGCTGAGCGGATTGCAGAAATTGCGCAGGCAGAGGGTGTGGCGATAATTGTGATCGGAATGGCGTTGAACGCAGACGGTGAGGTGGGTCACCAGGCGCGAAAATCACAGCGTTTCGCGGATGTTTTGCGCACAAAGACAGCGGTGCCTGTTGAATTATGGGATGAAAGCGGGACCACCCAAGCCGCGCAGGCTTCACGGATAGCTCTGGGTGTCCCTCGAAAAAAGCGCCAAGGTCATTTGGATGACCTGGCCGCCAGTGTCTTATTGCAGGATTATTTAATTGCAAACGAGGCCAAGGTCAAAATGCTTGAGGTGACGGATGAAGAATCGTAAAAAGCGCCGGCGCTTTTTGGTGGTCGCATTTCTTATCCTGGTGGTGATAGGATTAGCCTTGGTGGGCGGATACTTGATGGTTGTGGGCACGGTGCAGGCGGAGTTCGGCCGGCCTTCATCCAATTTATCTCCTGTGCAGCGCATCATTTTCCCGATGGAACTCTTTTTTAACCGGCGCGGTCTGCTTGAGCCACAGGTATTGATGGCTGCAGAGCAAACTTTTTCAATCAGCGAGGGGGAATCTGTGGCGATGGTCTGCATTCGCCTGGAAAAGGCGGGCCTGATCCCGGATGCTGAACTGATGCGGATGTACCTGGTGTATATCGGCCTGGACAGGGTGTTAAAGTCGGGTCAATTTTCTTTGAACCCCAGCATGTCACCTGTGCAAATTGCCGCGGCGCTGCTGGATGCAACCCCCACAGATGCTGTGGTCACGATTTTGCCCGGGTGGCGGATTGAGGAAGTGGCGGTTAATGTGGCTGGGTCTGGTTTATCGATCACAGCGGATGCGTTTATCGCTGCTGCCTATTCACCTACCGAGGTGCACTTAGCGATCCTGCCGGTCAGCGATTTGCCCACCCTGGAAGGGTTTTTGTTCCCGGGCACATATGTTCTTCCGCGTGAATCCAATTTGGAAGATTTGCTGGTGATGATCCTGTCTGCTTTTGCTGAGCAGGTGGACGCAACGATCAGGGAGGGTTTTGAGCGGCAGGGTCTCTCGGTGGGAGAGGCTGTTAATTTGGCATCGATTGTACAGAGAGAAGCAGTGGTTGCCGATGAAAAGCCCTTGATCGCTTCTGTGTTTTTGAACCGTTTAGCGATTGGCATGCGCCTGGAGACGGATCCCACCGTCCAATATGCCTTAGGTATTGATGAAAACACAGGTTCGTGGTGGAAATCGCCTTTGTACCTTGGCGATCTGGCGGTTGAATCGCCCTATAATACTTATCAGAATCCTGGCTTGCCGCCTGGCCCGATCAGCAATCCTGACCTGGGCTCGCTGTGGGCGGTCGCATTTCCTGCAGAAACCCCATATTATTTCTTTAGAGCTGCCTGTGATGGTTCGGGTCGGCATAATTTTGCTGTCACCTTTGAAGAACACCTTGGTAATGCGTGTGAGTGATAAATGATGAACAGGAGGTTATATGGCTGTACTTGGGATTGATATTGGCGGTTCCGGGATCAAAGGCGCACCTGTTGATCTTGAGAGCGGTGATTTCTTGGCTGATCGTTTCCGGATCCCAACGCCAGCGCCTGGTGATCCAGACCAGGTGATCGAGGTGATCCGGCGCATTGTGGACCACTTTGGCTGGGAGGGCCAGATAGGGGCTGGATTTCCTGGCGTTGTCCGCCGGGGTGTGATTTACACTGCGGCAAATATGAGCCCTGAATGGATTGGTGAGGATTTGGCATTGATGATCCACAATGCGACAGGTTGCGATGCGGTGGTGCTCAATGATGCGGATGCGGCCGGTCTGGCCGAAATGCGCTTTGGAGCAGGCAAGCTTTACGAAGAAGATTATGTCTTGTTCTTAACCCTGGGCACCGGGATTGGGTCAGCGCTGTTTGTCAGGGGTCAGCTATGGCCTAACTCGGAACTGGGCCATTTGCAAATTCGGGGCAAGGATGCGGAGCACCGCGCGGGGGATGGGGTTCGGCAAGAAAGGGACCTCTCCTGGAAGAGCTGGGGAAAACGGCTGTCAGAAGTATTGCAGACCTATGCGTTTTTACTGAACCCGGATGTGATCATCCTGGGCGGCGGGGTCAGTAAAAAGTTCAAAATGTACCGAAAACACCTGACCGGCCTGCAAGCCGAGGTGATCCCGGCAGGGCTGCAGAACCAGGCCGGCATTGTTGGCGCAGCCTTGGCGGCAGCAGAATCGCTAATTGTGGACTAATTGAGGGTTGATCTGGTTGGATTAATGCGGTTGATGGGTAAATTTAGTCGATCATCAACGCGTCGTAGCCCGTGCCATCCTGGAAATAATCATAGTTGGGTTGAATATCTTCCGTGAGGTCGATCACTTCATCGGGGGCGAGCCTGCGCGTACTTTCAAGATGAACCGGGTTGCCATCGTAATCGAACCCGTCAAAGGATTCATCAAAGCCTGGCGTGCCTTGTGGCATGGTTTGCACTTCTCCGCCCATAGCCGCAAATGCCGTGGGAACATCGGCCTCTGGATAAATGGCATGGAAGGGGCATTCAGAGACGCATGCACCGCAGTCAATGCAGGTGGCTGGGTCAATATAGAACCAGGGCCACGCATTTTGGGGTTTTCCGGGGACAATGCATTCCACTGGACAGACAGTTACACAACTGCCTTCGCGCACACACAGACTGGTGATGATATGGGTCATTTATTTTCTCCAATGTTGTAGATTATGGGGATTTTAGTATCGCCTGTTGACTTTGTCAAGCAAAGGGAGGTCCTACCGGCGTGTTGATTGTTATCGTATCGGTCGTATTCTAAGCGGATTAGATTGGGTTACAATTAGCCCTGATGCAAACTTTACCGTCACCTTCCAAACGCTACCAGCCGGTCGCAGCCACCGCCGCCGGGATATTATTTGTCTCCACTGCTTCGATTTTTATCCGCTTTGCGCAAGCGGAGGCTTCTTCAATTGTGATTGCAGCCGCCCGTTTGGTCATCGCCAGCCTAGTGCTGGTTCCTATTGCGTTGGTCCGATACCGTCAACAATGGCGGCAACTATCTCGCTCAGATCTGATCAAGGTGTTTGGGGCGGGTTTATTCCTGGCGCTGCATTTTGCCTCCTGGATCAGCTCTTTGGCGCTGACCTCGATCGCCAGCTCGGTGGTGCTGGTGACGACCACACCATTATGGGTCGCGCTGCTGTCGCCTTTTGTCTTAAAGGAGCCCATTCGGCGGGGGGTGTGGATTGGGTTGTTGTTTTCGATCACTGGCGGGGTGATCGTGGGGATCGGGCAGGCCTGCCGGATATCTCAGGGTGAATTACTCTGCCAGGCGCAGGTGTTCAGCGGGCAGGCGATGTGGGGTAACTTTTTGGCGCTGTTCGGCGCCTGGATGGCAGCCGGGTATATGATCATCGGCCGGCAAATCCGGAAAAAACTCGATACCGTGCCGTATGTAGCGCTGGTTTATGGCGCGGCAGCTCTGATCTTGTTGCTGGTGGTCATGGTCCGGGCTGAGCCGGTGTTTTCCTATTCTGGCGAAACCTACCTGTGGTTGCTGGCGCTGGGGATCTTTCCACAGCTGCTGGGCCACTCCCTGTTCAACTGGGCTTTGAAATACATCTCTGCTGCGTATGTCGCGCTGACATTGCTGGGAGAACCGATTGGCACGATTATCCTGGCGTTAATTTTCCTAAGCGAAAGCCCCACACCCCTGGAGGGGGTGGGGGCTGTATTGATCATGGTTGGGATTGTGATCGGGTCTGTGGGGCGGATAAAAAAGGCTAATGCGGCATAACCTGACCTTGGGTTTCTTGTAGGACGGATTGCCGGATGGCTTGTTTATCAGCTTCGGGTAAGCGCCCGTAAAGATAATTCGTTTCGTGTAGCCTATCAATTAAACCTTCACTGATGGCATCCGGGTGCATGCGCCAGGTCCAGTTGCCCGAGGCAGTGCCCGGGAAATTCATCCGGGCCGAATAGCTCAGGCTGAGGATATCTTGCATGGGCGTCAGCGTCCAGGCTGCGACCGAACCCCACAGCGCGCGAATCATTGACCAGGCAATATCGTGACCAGAACGCGCCAGGTAGCGCCTGCAAAAATCCTGTTCACGTTCCGGCGCGGATTCATACCAGCCGCGGGTGGTGTTGTTGTCATGGGTGCCGGTATAGGCGACGCACTTTACGGGGTAATTGTGGGGGAGGAAGTCGTCATCAGGGTCTGATGCGAAGGCGAATTGCAGAATTTTCATACCCGGCAGGTTGAAGTTGTCGCGCATTTGCTTGACGGGTTCGGTGATCACACCCAGGTCTTCGGCAATAATGGGCAGTTCGCCCAAATTTTCTTTGATCACGCGCAGGAAATTTTCCCCCGGGCCTTCCACCCAACGGCCTTCAACAGCCGTTTCATTACCAAAAGGCACCTCCCAGTAAGCTTCAAACCCACGGAAATGGTCTAAACGGACAATATCCACCTGTTCCAGAACTGCTTTCATGCGAGAAAGCCACCATTGATAGCCATCCGCCTGGTGGGCTTCCCATTTGTAGAGGGGATTACCCCATAGCTGACCGGTCTCTGAGAAATAGTCGGGCGGTACACCGGCCACAACTTCCGGAAGGCCATCTTCGTCCAGGTGAAAGAGGTCTTTATTCATCCAAACATCGGCGCTATCATAAGCGGCAAAGATGGGGATGTCGCCGATGATGCGGATGCCCTTTTCGTGGGCATAATCCCTTAAGGCACGCCATTGGCGGTGAAAAATGAACTGTTGAAAGGACTGAAATTCAATAATTTCAGTGGAGTCTTTGATAAAGTTGGTGAGCGCTTTGCGCTCCTGTTTCCGCAACGGTTCAGGCCATTCACTCCAGGATACGCCACCCTGGGTTTGTTTGATGGCCATAAAGGTAGCAAAGGGTGCCAGCCATTGTTTGTGGGTGTCTTTAAAGGCTGCAAATTCATCTATCAAGGCTGGGTTATCCATCGACCGGAAGTTATCAAAACATCTGCGCAGCAGGGTGATTTTCCACTCAATTACCGGGCCATAATCCACCTTTTCGATGGGAAAGTTCGGCCGATCCGCCAGATCGGATTTGGTCAGCAGACCCTGGTCCAGGAGGGTGGTGGCGCTGATCAAATATGGGTTGCCAGCGAAGGCCGAAAAGCATTGATAAGGCGAATCGCCATAGCCTGTCGGCCCTAAGGGCAGAATTTGCCAGAGTTGGCACCCTGACCGATGTAGAAAATCAATCCAACGGTAAGCCTCTGGGCCTAAGTCGCCTATCCCGTCAGGGCCTGGCAGGCTGGTAGGGTGGAGGATCACGCCAGATGCTCGGTTTTGCTCCATTTGGTGCTCCTTTTTACTCGTTTCAGTTATTCATTAAGCAGGTCAAGGTAAATTTCGACATATTTTTGGGCTGAGTTTTCCCAGGAAAAATCCACTTGCATACCATTGAGCTGAATTTGTCGCCACACTTCAGGTTTGTGATAGTAATCAATTGCGCGCTTGACGGTTTGGGCAAAAACTGAAGGATAGGGCTTTGTGAACAGGAACCCTGTGCCTCCATTCACGCGACGGGAGACAGCCTGGATGGTATCTGCCAATCCACCGGTTTTCCGGGCGATGGGCACGCAGCCGTAGCGCATCGAGATCATTTGGGAAAGGCCGCACGGCTCGTAGCGGGAGGGCATGAGGAACATATCCGCACCGGCATATAGCTGATGGGCGAGCTTGTTGTCAAAGTCAATTACACTGCGCACGTGTTGCGGATAACGGACTTCCAGCTCGCGGGCCAGATCCTCCACAAAGGGCGTACCGGTGCCAAGGACGATGGCCTGCCAGGGCACATCTTCACAGTAAACCAGGCCTTTCAGGGCGATATCAATCCCTTTCTGGGGGTCCATCCTGCTGATGAGGGTCAGCATGGGAACATGATCTTCAATGGGGAGATTGAACCTGTTTTGCAAATACCGTTTATTTTCCACTCGGGTGGAAAGCGTATCTTGTGAAAAGGTCTGGTGGATGTGCGGGTCGATATTGGGGTTCCACAGGTCAGTATCCAGGCCGTTGATGATGCCAGTGAGCGCTGATGTGCGTGTTTGCAGGAAATTTTCCAAACCGCAGCCAAATTCAGGCGTGAGGATTTCTTCGGCATAGTGGGGCGAGACGGCGATGATTTTGTCTGCATGCAACAATCCCAACGGGAGGGGCGTATGGCGGGCCCACTCAGGGAGCAGGGGGTTTTCTGACGGAGGTAAGCCATAATCTGTCAAGGATTGCTGGATGCCGTAGCCCATAAAAGGCAGGTTGTGCAAAGAGTGTACAGACTTAGTGTTTGCCAGGTATTCTGATGACGGGGGCAAAATGTTGAGGGCATAAATGGCTGTGGCGGTGTGCCAGTCGTTGGCGTGCAGGATATCAACACGCCACTTAAGAAATTCGGCCAAACCGAGGGCTGCCAGGGAGAAAAACACGTATTTATCGCCATCTTCGCGGGTGACCAGAGAGTAAACCGGTGCATCACCATTGATGGGGTCGCCATCCAATAAGTAGACCGGGATGTGGCCGTCATCGTAGCGATAGACCCGGCATGGAATAGCCTCCTGTCCTTTAGGGACGTCGAACTGGCCGAGAAAGGTGGTGGGGAAGTTCTTTTGTTTGATCACGCCATGATAAGGTAGGGCCATGCGAATATCAACGCGGTCTCTTTCAGGGTTTTCTGCGGAGACGCGTTGAATAGCATCGGGTAAGGCACCGGCGACATCTGCCAGACCGCCGATTTTGACAAAAGGTTCTGATTCTGCAGCAATAAAAAGGACATTTACCGTCATTGATATTTTTCTTTCTCGCTAACCTGCGGATAAATGCGCTTGAACGATTTCGATATAATCCTGAGTTTCTGCTGTTTCAGAGGATGCGCCCAGGTACTCGATAAGTTCTGCAATCAACCTAGATTTGAGCTCAGCGTCTTCACGGCTCCAGGTGCGGCTTTTGACCTCGAGGAAATGACCTAAATCTGGCCTGATCAGCGTGTCAATATTGATGTAGAAATCCGTGCCTTTGTATTGAATTTTGAATCTGCGCCGATCTTTTTCGATATCAATCTCGTGTAAGGGGGCAAAATATTCCCTGAAGAACCGCAGGGAGTGGGTGGCAGGCGCAAAGTAACGGCTGCGTGAGAGCATGACATCCTGGTCGAATGTCTCCTCAGAAGTTAAACCAACCAGTGTCAGGCGGCTTCTCACGTTGGTGATTTCGCCTTTTTTGTTGATAAATTCGTCCTCCCGGTAGCGCAGGCGGCCTTCGCTTTCATCTTCAAAGAAGAAATAGGTGTCGTACTCATGGTAATGGCGGGAGTAAACGATTTGGATGGCTTCTTTGTCGAGGGCTTCGATTATGGCGTCTGGATCTTTGATGTAAACCTTTGCCTGGACTTCAAAACTTTCCTCTTCCATGGTGTCACCAATGGCAATCAGCTTGGAGAGCACAGATTGTTCCCGTTTGATCAGGAAGGCGTCAATGTTGCTAGCGTAAGCCTGCGCTTCCTGGATGAGCTGGCGCTCGTCAAGGGTGAGCAATTCCCTTTCTCGCATCAGCCATTGACCGTTGACCATCACATCGCTGATATCCGTGGATTTGGCGGCGTAGATGATTTGCGCATAGATGCCATCTGGATCGTGCCTGAAATTGGGTGAATTGTGCAGTTCGTCGATACCGACCAGGATCAGGTCTGCGCGTTTTCCGGGCACGAGAGAACCGGTCAGGTGATCCAGGTGGATGGCTTTGGCACCCAGGCTGGTGGCCATGGCCAGGGTCTGGCGGGCAGGCAGGGAGGTGGGGTCACCGGAGGCAGCCTTGGCAACCATGGATGCCAGGCGGATTTCCTCGATCATATCGAGGTCGTTGTTGGATGCCGGGCCATCGGTGCCAATGCCCACGTTGAGATCCAGCTCCAGCATACGGGTGACATTGGCAAACCCGGAGGCTAATTTGAGGTTAGAGGAGGGGTTGTGGGCGATACCCGCACCAGCATTCTTGATCGTGCGCATCTCGCCTTCGTCAATGTGGACGCAATGGGCGGCGATCACCTTGGCATCAAAAATCCCACGTTTGCGAACAAACGGGACGACTGGCATGCCGTGTTCTTTGCGGATGTTTTCAACCTCATTGGCCGTCTCTGAAATGTGGATATGCAGGGGAACATCATATTTTTGCGCCAGCTGCGAGCAGGCGAAGAGGATTTCATCTGTGCAGGTATAGACCGCATGCGGGCCGACAGAGGGGACGATCAGGGGATGATCCTTCCAGGTTTGGATAAATTCTTCAGCTGCAGCCAGGGATTCTTCGAAATAGGTGGCATCGGGCGTGGGAAATTTGAGCACGGTTTGCGAACAGACCGCCCGTAAGCCCGCTTCAGCGGTGGCCTGGGCGATATCGTGTTCAAAATAGTACATGTCTACAAAGGTGGTCACACCGCTGCGGATGCTCTCAGCACAGGCGAGCCGGGTCCCCAGACGCACAAATTCCGGCGAAACAAATTCCCTTTCAACCGGCATCATGTAGCCCATCAGCCACACATCCAGCCGGAGGTCGTCCGCCAGACCGCGCAGCAAAGTCATCGGGACGTGGGTATGGGCATTGATCAGCCCTGGCATGAGGATTTTACCTTGGCAGTCTACCGTTTGCTCAGACTGAAAGGCTGCCAGAATTTCTGCTTGATTCCCGACAGCCATGATGCTATCACCGCTGACCGCCACGGCACCGGGCTCGTACAAATTGAAGTTTTCGTCCATTGTCAGGACGGTGGCATTGTAGAAAATCCAATCCGCTTGTTTCATGAGTTTCCTCTTTCCTGTCAACTATTAAATTTAATCATCGTTCGCCGTAGAAAGTCCAGCGCGATATGCCCTGACCAACGGTGCGCATCACCTCGAGGCCCGCCATAAAAGCGGGTCTGTGATGTCTTGTTGTTGGCATCCTGATAAACCAGGTAAAGGGCTATGCGCTCATCTAGCACCAGCGCCAGGCCAAAGGTGATGCCATTGGATGCAACTTGTTGTGCCTCATCTACTGCATTCGCCAAATCTGACAAATCCGGTTGGTGTGAATGGTTCCACTGCAGCGGACGTATATTGACCTCGGCAGGTTTAATTTTTTCTTTTAAGGTTTCATCAAAACCGTAGGTAATAAGTTGTAATTTAAGTGAATTTTCTTCCAAAAAGGCTGCGATGACACTGCCCAGGGTATCCTCATCTTGCCCATAAATATTTTCCCCCAGGCGCTGCTGCAAATCCTTAAGGATGGGGGTGATCATCCCGTCCGCTTCCTGTTCTGAGCTGGCTTTGGCCGTGATCCGAATATCAACCTGGCCAGGGTGTGCCAGCAAGCCCACCGTTGGGTTGGCACGCTGTTCTAAATCTGCGATCTTCTCATCAATCACCGATTCTCCCAGGGAGGCCACATGCAAGACTGTGGCTTTGATGATTTGTGTTCTGAGCTGAAAGCGGTCAACAAGGAAGGGGATGATTTCACCGTGCAAAATGGTTTTCATTTCCAGGGGAACACCCGGCAATGAAATAATAAAATGCGCCTCTTGCTCTACAATAAAACAGGGGGCTGTGCCAACGGGGTTGTGGACGGGCAGGGCACCCTCAGGTATGTAGGCCTGGCGCCGGTTGTTTTCTGTGGGCTTTCTTCCGAAGTTTTGGAAACGATCCACAATTTCTTGCCACAGATCGTCATGGAAAACAAGGGGGCGGTTGACGGCGTTGGCAACGGCCAGGCGGGTGGGATCATCAATGGTGGGGCCCAGTCCCCCCGTGGTGATGATGATGTCTGCGCGCAGGAGTGCTTCCTGTATGGTCGCAGCGATTCGCCCAGGGTTATCGCCAATGGTGGTAATGCGATAGATATCAATGCCATGGTCTCTTAGCGTCCGGGCGATATAGGTTGAGTTGGTGTCCGTGATTTCGCCCAGTAAGAGCTCGGTCCCAATGGTGATGATTTCTAAAATCGGCATAATACCTCCACCATGATTTTAACCCATAATTTCATCTTGGTTGAACGATTTAATGACCGGGCAATCGCAAAGTGGGAGAAATGTCTGCAATCTTGTTGTTATTGAATTTACAGACCCCATCCCCGGCCCTTCCCCTCGGGAGGGGAACTCGCTTCTCGTAAAGCGAGCATTC
>JBLRWR010000027.1:0-14970 GCA_047921135.1 Candidatus Brevefilum sp. | reverse complement strand
CCTCTTTCCCAGGAAGCATAAGGATGAGCAAAATAGGTCTTGGCATTCAGCGCTTCAGCAATTTTCTCATGAGCAGAAAATTCTTTTCCGTTGTCAAACGTGATCGTATGCACAGGCAAGCCAATACCTGCTTTTCATGATAAGGCCGCCCTCAAGGCACAAAGCCAGTCAATTTCGATTTGACTTGCGGAAAATTATCCTTGAAAAAAATCCCCAAAATAGGCGCTGGATTGTCTGAACAATGTCTTTACACGTTCAACAACAGCGCCAAATAACACACCGTCGCCAAAAACCTGCCTGAGGTCGTGCTCTATAAAGTGTGGACCAAAGGAGATCCGTGGAGCAAGCATCAGTTGCCCTGGTTTTCTCAACTGGCTGATCACCTGGCCAAACTCCGCCAGGCGCTGCTTGTCGATTTGCGCCCGCCGCAACCAGGTGATGGGATGAACAGCCCATGCGGCTGAAACAACACCACTGACCACCGTAGGCAGTACGCGCAAATTCTTTACATATTCAAAGAAAGTGTCAAACACATTTAACCACTGATCAAATGCACGCTCCGCCCCGGGATAAACTGCCGGGTCTGGGTCACGGTGCCCGGAGGCGAAATAGACCAGCGTTCCACCCTCCCGCAAATGCCGGATGGCGTTGCGCAGCACCAGCATGCGCTCGCGAGCATTGTCCCGAGGCGCAAACAGGAAATGATCCCGGGCATGCGGCAACCGATTCAGAAAGGGGATTGCATTTGACACACAGCGGATGGCATGGCCAGGCAGGTTTGAAAACAATGCCAGGGCATCATAGGTGCCGGGATGGTTCGAAACCACCAGCAGCGGGCCAGATTCTGGGATGTTTTTATCACCGTGCACCTGCACACCATCGCAGAAATGGGTCAATGCCCAGGCGCTCGCTGCCGCCAGGCCCTGGGCTTTGGTGATCTGGTCAAACTCACTGCCCAAATACGCCAGGCGGTCAGTAACCGGGTGAAAGGCGCGCCAAAGAACAGCATGCGTCAAACGGGTGATGGGCAGCCCAACAGCCGCCAGGATTTCATCAATCAGGGAGTCGCTCAGGTGAGATATCAGTGTGTCCATCCTCTGCATCCAGTTAAAACCGCTCAATCGATTAATGTCAGATCAAATCACTGGAACAAAACACCCATAGCATGTTTATTATATTATAAGGAAAAAATTTACGCCTAAAATTAACCTGAGTTAATAGAAGGTTACAACCAAATGGGGAAGCGTATCGGTACGGTCTCAACGGATACAGAATTTTCGTGCAATTCACAATCTGCCGGGATGTGTTAGGTATGCTCTAATGCCTGCTCAAAATCGTTGGCGCGGTCCGATGCCTGCCCTTTTAATAAGTAACCTTACCGCCAATCAACTCTTTTTGACTTAAATTAGATCAAACCCCAAATTAATATTGGCTGGTTCAATATTAAGCAGACAGATACGCCAGGTAATTATCAAAAAATTCAGCCTAAAGCAGACCGGGTACTTCCTTTAATGCTGCCAGCATCGTAAGAAGAAAGAATACCACGATCAAGACCCGGTTGAAAAGCGTCTGCCTGACCAGCCATTCTTCTACCAGAAACACAAGGCGTAAAGGCGGGTAAAGCATCATAAACAGGATCAGGCTCGACAATAAACTTCCCCACCAGCTTTCCGCCGTCACCGGCTCAAGAAAAACCATGATCGCACTCCAGCTGAGGGTAAACATCAACATCCCGAATGCAAGCAGGATCGGCTCGCCCAGCAACTCCCGCAGCTTCAGCCCTGGCGCATCCAAATCAAGCGCCTTAGCAGGTTTTTGCATCTCCAGCACCAGGAAAAAGGTGAGCATTTCTTTACCCAAGATAAGGATGAAAGCCAGGTTGGTCAGCAAGCAGGGGACCAGGCGCGTCTCATAATCAAAACACATTCCGTCTATGCCAAATAAGGGCATTACATGCAGAAACACCATCATCGACAGGAAGATGTGCGTGAGCTGTGATACGCCTACCCCAAATTGTGCGAAAAAAGACTGGGATGGCCAGCGCCGGATACGTTCCCGCACCGCCGGCGTTTTAAGCCATACCCCCAAGGGTTCGAGTGCATGCACAAGCACATTCCCCATGCCCAGCAGCGGATATGTCAGGCTGTGTACCCGCGCCTGCACCAGGATGTCTAACAACCAGGGATGGACAAACCACACATAAACCAGAAAAACAATCCGTAAAACAAATTCCGTTGGCGATGGAATTGCAACAAAACATCCATCAATGGGGTACAAAATGTTTTGTTCAACATCGTAAGCTTGCGTGGCCTTTTGTCAGGGTTTATGCGCATTTTTCAATTGTACATGCTCAAAGGGTTAAAAAGGTCAGCGTGGGCGGTCCGGTTACCTCCGCACCTTCTCTCGAAACCATCCTTCATGTTTCTTCACCAATCAATGTGAGAACGTACTCAGTTAGCAACAAAAAGCGCAACCACAAGGATCGCGCTTTTTTGTCTAATAAAACTTGCAGAGATCAATTAATCTACACTGTCTGACCTCTCCTTCTGGTCTTTCCATACCAGTAAAGAAAAAGAAAGCCAATCAGACCGTAGTGAAACAGGAATTGAACCCATTCCGGTTTGGCAAACCAGCCAATTGTCACATATAATGGCAGGCCAATGATGCCATCTTGATGGCTGAAGATCGTCCCGGAAAGGTCAAAAGCCTTTAATAGCAACGGACTGCCTGCAGCCAACATCCCAAGCTCTTTTGCAGCCGAAAGGCCTTCATGGATGCTATAGCCCAGCAAAAATCCAGCCTGAAGGATCAGGTAGGCCAGCGTGATATTGAAGATTGTCTGTAATTTCACTTTCACCAATGAGAAATAAATCAAGACAACCAGGACGATCGCCAAAACTAGCCCCACCCCGATCGACAGCATTGAATATCGCCCGGCGAATTGGAATAACATGATTTCAACCCCCTCCCTGAGCACCATAAACAGCGCCAGGAAGAAAATGCCCAGTTTTGATAAGCGCATTGCAGCCTGGCCTTCAATGTGCTGCTTCATTTTCACACCGTGGTTTATCATCCAAATAATGAACGTGATGATGAACATAACTGCGACGAAACTGGCCCCACTCTCCCATAATTTTGCCGTGGTTTCCATCCCGCCAATCAACGACGAAATCCCGCCCAGCACCGCGCCAAACAAGACTGAGATCAAAATCCCAAATCCCAATCCATACCAAACATACTTCTTATACTTATCGTTAGCAGTCTTTTCAAGAAACTTGAGGATAATCACGATCACTAAAAAGGCCTCTAAGCCTTCTCGAAACGCCATGATCGTGCCTTGAATGATCGTATTCATTTAAATAATCAACTCCTAATAGTAATATTGTGTTAAATCGTTTTTACCAATACTGGATTTGTAAATTTGGAAGTCAACTGCGCACCTGTTGCGCTTTACTCACAAGGATCTCAGCTGCAATCTTCTCAGCGATATGGGCCCTTCTGCCCGCGCACTCAATTAAACAATCACCATAGTAACCAGTCGCTATAATCCGAATGTGAGCGCCATTGCTGACGCCCTCACTGGATAACCACCGCTGAGTGACTGAATCGCCATTAATCTCAATGATGACAGCCTCGCCGCCTATTTCCAGTTCGGACAAAGGAACTGATTCAATTGGCTGTGCGTCATCACCTTTGCCGCGCGGGATGTGTTCACCGTGGTAACAAAACGCCGGATAATCCAAAAATGCATCCAAACGCTCAGCGACTTCTGTAGATATGTGATGTTCCAAATCGCAGGCGATCTTCTCAGCCTTATCAAGTGGAAGCCCCAAATCTCTTACCAGAAAGATTTCCCACAGGCGCCGAGACCACAGAACACGACGTGCCTGGTCGGATCCCTGATCTGTTAACACAACGCCCTGATAAGGAGAATAGTCAACCAACCCTTTTTCAGCCATACGTTTGACCATCTGGTTCGCTGAAACAGGCTGGACGTTGAGTTCCTCTGCTATTATGGAAATAGGAACCGGTTTTGCCACATCTCCAACATAAATCATGAAGATGGTGATCAGGTACATATCTTCGGCAACAGTTGTCTTATGGCTATACATAAAATTATTCATAAACATTATATGCTACCCCATAATTTAACGTTGATGGGTATCTTTGTCAACCCCCACCTGTGCGGGTACGAAAGATTCGATCCTCGCTGGGTATCGAAAGGCAGACATATGAGCCTTGTCTTGAGATAATGGGGTTATACGGAGGGTAAAACCCCCGTAGTCTGCTGTTTGATACCTCCCCAATTAAGCGGTGATCCCACCAAACAACACTCTCGGCGGGGTGAATCTCACACCTCGCCCTACACCCGTAAGCCAATCTTGTTGATGGCCTTGGTTCCTATGTCGCAGATATTCCTGTTTCTCACGAAAATCAATATCAGGTGAAATTCAATCCTGAAATTTCTGATTAACTTAATCACCATGGTGTGGTATGATCTAAACGTCCAAGTTGAACCATATAAGCTTTCAACAGGCCGGGATCATTTCCTGGTTTTATTTTTTAAACACCGCTCCAGCTCACTTAATGGTGTTACCGCAATGGCGGGTGAGGGAGCGGACACGGATGTAAAGTCACAACCGTGCACCCAATCACACCCATTAAGGAAAATTTTGTGAACTTCAATACTTTTTCATTCCACCCGCAGATCAACGCGGGAATATCCAGGGTTGGATACAAAACCCCAACCCCTATCCAAACCAGAACCATACCGCCTATTCTGGAAGGTTCTGATGTGCTGGGCCTGGCCCAGACGGGCACAGGCAAGACAGCCGCGTTTGTGCTGCCCATGTTACAGCACCTGATGAAAGGACAGCGCGGTAAACTACGCGCATTGATCCTGGCGCCCACCCGAGAATTGGCTGAACAAACGCATGCTGCCATCAAAGAACTGGGTGGGCAAACAGGTTTGCGCAGCATTTCAGTTTATGGCGGTGTCAGCGCCAATCCGCAGATCAGGCAATTGCGGAACGGTGTGGATATCGTGGTTGCGTGTCCGGGAAGACTGCTCGACCTGAAAAACCAGGGCGTCGTTGATTTACGGAACATTGAAATCCTGATTCTGGATGAAGCCGACCAAATGTTTGATATGGGATTCCTGCCAGATATTAAACGGATCATCAGCGCCATACCCCAAAACCGCCAGACGCTGCTTTTTTCAGCCACCATGCCGGTCAAGGTCCACGACCTCGTCACGAAGATAATGGATCATCCAGTTACAATTGAAATCGACATCGCCAAACCCATCGACGCGATTGACCATGCTATCTATCCTGTGAACCAGGTCGAAAAGTTGGATATGCTGTTACACCTGTTGGAAGAACACAGGAGTAACCAGGTGCTGGTTTTCACCCGCACTAAGCGCCGTGCTGCAAAACTGGCTGTGCAATTGAGCCAGGCTGGCGTATCATCCACGTCCATTCAAGGCAACCTGTCTCAATCCAAACGACAGGCAGCCATGAACGCCTTTCGCAAAGGGAAAATCAAAGTCCTGGTGGCAACGGATATCGCCGCCCGGGGGATTGATGTGATGGAAGTTTCCCATGTGATCAACTACGATGTGCCCGATACGGCTGAAGCCTACACCCATCGCACAGGCCGCACCGGACGCATGGACCAGCCCGGCACTGCCTTTTCACTGGTGACCCAGGAAGATCTGGCGATGGTGCATGCGATTGAACGGAACCTGGGAAAAAGTCTGGAACGCCGCCGCGTCAATGGCTTTGAGACGACCTTGAAGGAATCAAAGCAGGTTCACAGCAAGAATAAGAACAGCAGGATGTCCCGATCAAAAAATCAAAACCGCTACCGGCCTGCTGTAAAGCACAATTAACAACTAAAAGTGCCCATTCACACAAAAGGGCACTTTTTCATTTAAGGAAGCTGGGCTCTCAATTGTAATAGCGTTCTGGAACCGTACTGCCTTTTAGCGGTGCGGTCTGGGTACCTGCCCTGAGGCCGACCGCCGTGAGGGTTGACCGCACCGACAAAAAAATGATGGCGGGGTAAAAATCACACCCCGCCCTACTACATCAAATCCAGCTTGGGCCTGTACTGCAGTGCCTCCGCCAGGTGCACCTGGGTGATCGCCGCTGATCCCGCAAGATCGGCAATCGTGCGGCTCAACTTGAGCACCCGGTGATAGGCCCGCGCGGTCAACTGCAACTGGCGCATGGCGGTCTTCATCAGCGCCTGGCAGGCGTCATCCAGCGCGCAATATTTCCGGATTTGCGGCGGGTGCATGTCCGCGTTGCTGGCGATTGCTGTACCTGCAAACCGCACACGTTGACGCACCCGGGCGGCCTCTACCCTCACCCGCACCTCAGCCGAGGTCTCCCCCGGGCGCATATCGCGCAGCTTTTGGTAGTCCACGCGCGGCACCTGCATGTGGATGTCGATGCGGTCCATCAGCGGACCGGAGATGCGCTTCTGGTAGCGCGTCACCGTGGTGGAAGAACAGGTGCAGGGCCGGGTCGGGTCGCCGTAGTAGCCGCACGGGCAGGGGTTCATCGCCGCGGCCAGCTGGAAATTGGCCGGGAAGGTCAGCGAGCCCTGCGCCCGGCTGATCGTCACCACTTTGTCCTCCAGTGGTTGACGCAGCACCTCCAGCACCTTGCCGCTGAACTCCGGCAGCTCATCCAGGAACAAGACACCCCGGTGCGCCAAACTGATCTCACCCGGATGCGGCCAGTTGCCCCCGCCCACCAGCCCGGCATGGCTGATGGTGTGGTGCGGCGCCCGGAACGGCCGTGCCCGGATCAGGGGCACATCCGATGGTAATAAGTCCGCCACGCTGTAAATGCGGGTCACATCCAGTTCCTCGTCGATCGTCATCGCCGGCAGGATCGAAGGCAGCGCACGCGCCATCAGCGTCTTGCCCGAGCCGGGTGGCCCGATCATCAGCAGGTTATGGCCCCCTGCCGCCGCCACCTCCAGGGCACGCTTGACGTGCTCCTGGCCCTTGATCTCGCTGAAGTCTGTCTCAACCAGGATATCTTCTGGATCATGTTCGGGCGGCTCAGCCGGGGTTAGGGGCGCCATCCCCATCAGGTGATCGAATAGCGCGTTGAGCGTGGGTGCGGGGATCACGGTAATATCCGGGATCAATGCAGCTTCCGGCGCATCCACCTCAGGGACGACCACGGTACGGTAGCCTGCCTGGCGCGCCAGCGCGGCCATGGGCAGTACGCCTTTGACATGCCGCACCCCGCCATCCAGTGAAAGCTCGCCAATGATGAGTGTGTTATCCACTACCCCCGGGTCCAGCTGCCCCGTGGCGATCAATACTCCTACCGCGATGGGTAGATCATAAGCCGGCCCCTCCTTGCGCACCGAAGCCGGCGCCAGGTTGACGGTGATCCGCCGCCGGGGGTAATAAAAACCGGCGTTCTTGACCGCCGACTGCACCCGCTCGCGGCTCTCCTGCACGGCCGCGTCCGGCAGGCCCACAATGACCATCTTCGGCAAGCCGCCTCCGGTGTCGACTTCCACCTCCACCACCACACCGTCCAGGCCAATCACCGCGCAAGAGAATACCCGTGCCAGCATAAGCACCCCGGTTCTGCTATCCAATCAATGAGGTAATTTTAACATAAATTTAGATTAAAGACCGGAGGCTGGAAACCGGGCCCGGGATACATGGATCCTGACTGACATAATTTGATAGTGATCGGTGATCTATTGTTCATGAAGAGCTGTTCCACCATCATTATTTCTGTGATTTTATTCTGTCAAACCTGCTTGAAGAAGTGTCAATTTACAAACCTTAAAATTTCACGGATTTCACACATTATGATATAATTCTGCACACGTGTGATATGAAAACCATGAATATAACCATCAAAGATATCGCAAAAGTTGCTGGAGTATCTCACTCGACTGTTTCACGCGCGCTGAACAATCATCCGGCTGTCGCTGAAGTAACCCGCGATCGGATTAAAGTTTTGGCTCAACAGATGGGATATGTGCCCAACGCAGCCGCACGCGGGTTGAAAACCAACCGTACACGCGCCTTGGGCGCCATCCTGCAACAGATTGATGATCCTTTTTGGAATGAGGTTCTGGATGGTGTGGATAGCATCTTACATCCCGAAGGATACAGCCTGTTCATTGCAGCCACTCACAATGATAAACAGCGCGAAAAAGAAGCGGTGCACGCCATGGTGCAGCGGGGTGTCGATGGGGTACTCTTACTATCACCGCAATTCAGAGAGGAACAATGCCGCTTTCTAAATTCCTTCGACCTTCCGATGGTGATGGTAAATAATGAGGGTGCAGGCGAATGCCAATATTTAATTTTCAACGATGATGTGTATGGCATTGGACTGATCACCAAGCATTTAATTGAGTTAGGCCATACTCGGATAGCCTACCTGGGCAAGCGAGGCAGCGCGTCCAATAAAAACCGTTTGGCAGGTTTTCGTTCGGAAATGCACGCCGCTATGCTGCCAATTGACAAAAAATATATTTATCACACCTCAGCCGGGAATCCTGTCGGGGGAAGGGAGGGCGCTGAGTACCTGCTTTCATTAGATGAAATTCCCAGCGGAATTGTGTGTTACAACGATTATGTTGCAGTCGGAGTTTACAACTATCTACAAGAAAATGGATTGCGCATTCCACAGGATGTTTCCGTTACCGGTTTTGACAATATCACCATTGCCCAATACCTCTCCCCGCCGTTGACCACCCTCCATCAATATAAATTCGAATTAGGAGAAGGCGCCGCGCGCATGATGCTGGAAGTGCTTTCAGGCCTGCAGCAGGAAAAAAGAGAAGACCCGCCCGCCAAGAAGGTCGGCATGAAAGGTATTCTGAAGCTTCGGGCATCCACCACCTCATTCGATTCGCAAACAAAAAGTTAGCTGAAAACAAGAGGACATTTTTAAGTTTGAAGGGTTGACAGCGCAGAATTATTATGTAATAATGGTCACGTGTGCATAATGTTCCGAGCAGGATAATTCTCCGGAAGCAGAGCCAGCCTTAATTATTAATTTTTTTTATTCACGACGAATAGCACGGGAGTAATAACATGGCAGATCAAGAAACATTGGCTGAAGTATACATTGCAGAATTAATGTCCCGCGCGAGAAAAGCACAAAAATTAGCAGAACGTCTGACGCAAGAAGAAGTGGACGAACTCGCCGCGGCGATAGCCTGGGAGTTTGTCAGCAACAAGGAGCTTGTGGAGGAATTGGCGACAATTTCATACAATGAGTGTCGCATGGGCGATATCCCCTCGAAAATTATCAAGACTGTCAGCAAGTGTCGCGGGATCTATTTTGATGTCAAGAACGAGAAAACGGTGGGAGTTGTCGAAGAGATTCCTGAAAAGGGTCTCGTCCGCATTGTCAAGCCGGTCGGCGTCATCGGTTCACTCGTTCCAAGCACACAAGGTGAAATGCATCCAATCGTCCAGGCCATAAACGTCGTAAAGGCACGAGACGCAATCATCTTCTCTCCCCACCCAAGAGCAAAAAAGACCACTGCCATTGTCGTAGGCATTTTGCGCGACATCATGAAACGTTACAATGTACCGGAAGACATATTTATCTGCATTGAAAACCCCACCATCGAGAAGACAAAAGAACTGATGAAACAATGTGATCTTGTCATGGCAACCGGGGGCCACCAGATGGTCTTGGCTGCGTACAGCTCCGGCACGCCGGCATATGGGGTCGGGGCGGGCAATGCGATCATCATGATTGACAAAAGTGCTGATCTTGCAGATGCTGCACACAAAATTAAATTGAGCAAGACTTTCGATTTAGCAGCAGGTTGTTCATGTGATAACAGCCTGGTGATCGATGAAGCTGTTTATGACCAAATGCTCACGGAACTTGAAAAGGTCGGGGCATATCTGGCGACACCTGAGGAGAAAATCAAGATCAGAAATGCGATTTGGCCGAACTGGCCAAACAACCTGGCTTTAAACAGGGATATCGTCGCTTCTCCGGTTGAAAATATCGCCCAGATCGCCGGGATAACCATTCCAGAAGGGACCAGCATGATCCTGGTGGAAGAGGATCAAACCGGTGCAGTTACACCCTTTGCGGGTGAAAAAATGTCTCTTGTTGCATCAGTTTACAAATGCAAGGATCTTGATCATGCCATCCGGATCATCAACGCGAACCAGGAATATTCTGGGGCAGGTCATTCTTGTGGCATCTTCACCACAGACAGTGCCATGGTTGAGGAACTGGCACTTCGAACTTACACGACACGGGTTGTTGTCAACCAACCGCAATCTTACACCAACACTGGCAATTGGATCAGCGGCATGCCGTTCACCAGTTCGCTGGGTTGCGGCACGTGGGGCGGGAACATTGCTTCGGAAAATATTGTATTGAAGCATTACATGAACAATACCTGGGTGATCCGCGAGATTCCCAACAGGGAACCGTCGGATGAGGAACTATTCGCTGGATTTGTACCAAGGAAATAATCGTCTGGCTGCAAAAGAAAAAATCACATGACAGACAGGATACCTGCATCCCTCAAAAACCAAATCGTTTCATATGCAAAAGCTGCTGAACCGATCAAGGACGGCATGACGGTCGCGATGAGCGGCTATGCCATGGCGGGGTATCCCAAAGCAATCCCTGGGGAACTGGTACGACGAAAAAACAAGGGACAGAAACTTACCATCAATCTGGTTACAGGTGCAAATGTCCCCTGGCTCGACGAACTGTTAGGAGCTTCAGAGATCATTGCAGGCAGAGCGCCCATGTGTGCAAGCAAGGTGCTCTCTGCACAAGCAAATTCAGGCAAAGTTCGCTATGTCGAACAACAGATGTGTAAAATGCCGCGTCTGCTTCGCTCGCAGAGTTTTGGCGAAATTGATGTTTTGGTCGTAGAGGCGCTTGCCGTAACCGAAGAGGGACTGATACCGACAACATCTGTGGGTTTGACGCATTTCCTGATGGAAGCAGCGCATGAGATCATTATTGAAGTAAACCGTGCACAGCCTGAAACACTATTCGGCCTGCACGATGTCTATATTCAAAAGCCCCCACCTGCTACAGAGCCAATCCCTCTGATAAGCTGCAATGATCGCGTCGGCTCAAGCTTTATCCCTGTTGACAAATCGAAAATTAAATACATCGTCGAAACGGATACACCGGAAAACATCGAGGAAAATCCCACATTTTCTGGCAATTCAGAAAAAATCGCGGAAAATCTGATCAACTTTTTAAGAGCTGAATACCACACAAGCAGCGGTGGAAGCATTCCGCCAATCCAGTTAGGGTTTGGCAATATTGCCAATGCCATTGCGGATACACTCCAATCGTCCGAATTTTATCATCTCCAGTTTCATTGCGGCGGCGTATCCGAAAAGGTTCTACAACTGCTGTTGAGCGGCAAAGCGTCTGGTGTTTCAACGAGCGGTATCTCGATGAACCCAAACGTGGGCAAAATTCTCGAACAGGTTCCTGATATTCAGAAAAAGCTCATCCTGAGGAATGGTGACATCATCAATAATTCCGAGATCATTGGCCGGTTGGCGCTTTTAGCGCTCAACACAGGCATTGAGATCGATATTTACGGTAATGTCAACTCGAGCCACATTGCAGGCACTCGCGTCGTATATGGCATTGGCGGTGGCGCGAATTTTGCCCAGAATGCGGGCTTGTCTGTGGTGCTGATACCATCTGTAAGTAAAGGCGGCGCCATTTCAAATATCGTGCCGATGGTTTCGCATCAGGACATTTGCGAACACGACATTGATATTGTCATTACTGAAAACGGTTGTGCAGACGTTCGGGGCTTAGACGACCTTCAACGTGCGGAGGCAATCATCTCAAATTGTGCTGCGGAAGACTACAAACAGCAGCTGTTTAATTATTTCGGCGCTTCGAAAAAGTTCGGTGGGCATCATCCGCAAAATCCTCATATGGCATTTGCATGGTATACGAGATTGAAAGAAACAGGGACGATGCATGAATAACAACAAATCCATTGAAGTTTTAGAAGTTGGGCCGCGTGACGGTTTTCAAAGTGTTTGTAACTACATCCCTTTACAAACAAAGCTGGCCATTATTGAAAAAATTATCGAAGCAGGCGTACAGAGCATCCAAATAACCTCCTTTGTGAGCCCAAAAGCGATTCCGCAGATGCAGGACGCGAAGGAATTGGCAAAGGCTTGCCTGGATAAATATCCCCAAGCCAGTTTATCCGCGCTCGTGCCCAATTTTTTCGGCGCGAAGACAGCCGCACAAACGGGATTAAAAAACATCGCATATGTGGTTTCGTTGAGCGAAAGCCATAATCACGCCAACATCAAAAGGTCCCATGAAGAATCTTTTGATGAGCTTCGAAAGATCCAAGATGGGTTGCCACAGATGGACATTTGCTTAGATTTGGCCACAGCCTTCGGATGCCCGTTTGAAGGTAAAAAGGAACCAGAAGAAAACGTGGCTTTTTTACGTCCTTATGTTGATTTGGGCATCGGAACAGTGAATTTATGTGACACAATCGGCGTCGCTAATCCCGCCCAGGTACGAGAAACCATAGCGGCACTCAATGAAGCCTATCCCGAACTCAAACTGCAAATTCATATTCACGACACCCGCAACATGGGTATGGTGAACACCCTTGCAGCAATCGAAAGCGGTGTTAAAACAACACAATCGACGTTGGGCGGCTTGGGGGGATGCCCCTTCGCCCCCGGCGCATCAGGAAACCTCGCAACAGAGGACCTGGTTCACATGCTGAGTGAAATGGGTTACGACACGGGCATTGATGAACAAAAGCTTATCGAAGCAGCAAAATATGAGAGTGAGCACATTGACGGCATCTACAGTGGGCACATCTTGAAAATAGACAATGCAATAATTAATTAAGCCAATAAGTAAAACTTGAAAGCAATTATTGACGAATTAAAGGTTTAATATGGAAAAGAATTTGCAAATTGAAGAGATAAAAGATAAAACCGAGCTGATGCGTCGAGACTCCATTGAAATGGGGTATGCAGCAGGCAAACAGGGTGCCCATTTCGGGCCGGCGTTTTCTTGTGTGGATATTATGGCAACGCTGTTTTTCGGTGTAATGAATCATGATCCTAAGAACCCGGAAATGCCCCAAAGAGATCGCTTTGTGATGAGCAAAGGGCATGCTTCCCTGGCATATTATGCCGCACTAATCGAAACTGGCTATATTCCAAAAGAGATGATTTCGCAATTCAAGGGAAACAACAGTATTCTTTGCGGACATCCCAGCATGAATATACAATATGGCATTGAAGTTTCCACAGGAAGCCTCGGAAGTGGATTACCGATAGCTTGTGGTATGGCAATGGCTGCCAAGTTCAAGGGAGAAGCCCACAATGTCTATTGCCTTGTTGGCGACGGAGAATGTAACGAAGGCATAATTTGGGAAGCTGCATTTAACGCTGCAAAATACAAACTTGATAATCTAATCGTGATCGTCGATATCAACGATTTCCAGCTATCTGGCACGACATCGGAGGTCATGCCGATCGACCTAAAAGCCTTATGGAAAGCTTCCGGTTGGGAAGTGTTGTTTGTTGACGACGGAAACGATGTTGAAGAAGTGCTGAATATGCTGAAGAAAGCGAAAGAGTCAGCATTGGCAAAACCGAAAGTAATCCTGGCAAACACGGTTAAGGGCAAAGGCATTTCATATATGGAAAACAATCTTGCGTTTCACGCAACATCCATAAATGATCAACAGTACAAACAAGCTATTGCGGACCTGACACAGGCGGAGGCGGTAAGAAAGGAACAATGAGCAACTTAACATTAGACACATTGAAAGAATGGTCAAAGCTTGGTCATCGCAGTTCTTTTGGCGAATCCATTGTTCTTCTGGCGCGGGAGAGAGAGGATGTCGTTCTTGTGAGTGCCGACATCACTCCGACTGCACGGTTGGTCAATTTTCAAAAGGAATTTCCTGATCGCTTTTTCAATACTGGGATTGCCGAGCAAAATATGATCGGTTTTACAGCCGGCCTTGCAAAGGAAGGATTGATGCCTTTTGCGGTTACACTTGCAGCGTTTGCGCCGATGCGCTGCGCAGAACAGATTAGAAGTATGCTAGGGTATATGAAACTGAATGCAAGGGTTGTCGGGATTGAGGCTGGATGCAGGTTCGGCCCACTGGGCAACACACATTTTGCCATGGATGATATCGCAGTCATGCGTGCTATTCCGAATTTTACCGTCATATCTCCCGCAGACCCCCATGAGATCTATAAGACCGTCTTTGCTGTTGCGGATCACCAAGGGCCAGTCTTTATTCGCCTAACAGGAGCCCCGGGTTTTCCGCTGCTGTATCCCGATGACTTTGAGTTCAAGATCGGCAAAGCAATTGAGTACCGCCCCGGGAAAGATGTTGCAATCATTACCACGGGGTCGGTTTTATGGGAGGGGATACGTGCAGCAGAGATCCTCGAGAAGAAAGGCCTGTCTGTGCGTGTTATCGATATGCACACGATCAAACCCATTGATGTTGATATGCTCGATAGCGTATTTGCAGAGAACCAGCTCATTGTGACCGTTGAGGAACATAATATTTACGGCGGACTTGGTTCTGCGGTGGCAGAATATAAAGCAGGATTTGAAAAAGCCCCCAAACAATTGATGTGCAGTTTAGGAGACAGCTTCAAGAAAATTGGCGACTATGAATTCCACCTGAAAAATGCTGGGCTTTTTGCCGAGGATATCGCCGAAAAAGTGGAAAAAAACTTAGATTCAACACGATAATAAAAAGATGAATAAAGAATTCACGCCCCAAGAACCAATGTTTTTATTTATTGATTTTCCATTTATAATTCAATGGGTAACCAATCAAGTGCAACATCAATTTCTACGACAACACAATCAGACTGTAGGCCTCGCTTGGTCTCAAGACACGAGAGGCCTTTGAAAACACTAATTCACAACGATGCAG
>JBLRWR010000026.1:0-15056 GCA_047921135.1 Candidatus Brevefilum sp. | reverse complement strand
GTTTTGGGCGTATGTGGAGTAGGGCGTAGCTGGTGATTGGTAGCTGGTGATTGGTAGCTGGTAGCGGGTAGGGAGTGGCTGATCCCAAATAATTTGATACCTGGTCGCCGAATACCTGATCGCCGAATACCTGATCGCTGAATACCAGATCGCCTAATACCAAATTGCCTAATACCTGATCGCCTAATACCAAATTACCTAATACCTGATTGCCTAATACCCATTCACCACTCACCCAATCCCCATTAATGTTACAATAGGCTTTGAACCCGACACAACGAAAAGAGGAGGCTTATGGCACAAGTTGATCCACGAATCGAAACACTGCGCCAGATGCGCGCCAAGGCACGCGAGGGCGGGGGACAGGATAAGATCGACCGCCAGCACGCCAAAGGCAAGCTGACCGCGCGCGAGCGGTTGGATGTATTGCTGGATGAGGGCAGTTTTACTGAACTGGAGCCCTTTGTGACCCAGGTGGACACCCCGCCCGATGAAGCCTTGCTGGGGGATGGCGTGGTGACTGGTTATGGCACGGTCGAAGGGCGGACGGTTTACGCCTACGCCCAGGACTTCACCGTGATGGGCGGGGCGCTGGGCGAGATGCACAGCCGCAAGATCTGCCGGGTGATGGATCTGGCCGCGGCCAGCGGCTGCCCGATTGTTGGGCTGATTGATTCAGGCGGCGCACGCATCCAGGAGGGTGTCAAGAGCCTGGGCGGGTATGCGGAGATCTTCAAGCGCAATGCCCAGTATTCCGGTGTGGTGCCGCAGATCAGCCTGATCTTAGGCCCCTGCGCGGGTGGTGCAGCCTACTCACCGGCGCTGACCGATATGATCATCATGGTCGAAAAGCAGTCCTTCATGTTCCTGACCGGCCCGCAAGTGATTAAAACTGTCACCGGCGAGGAGACAGATTTTGAGTCCCTGGGCGGGGCGCAGGTGCATCTGAATGTGAGTGGAACGGCCCATTTGATTACCAAAGATGAACAGGATGCGCTGGCACTGGTGCGTTATGTGCTGGGGTACCTGCCGCCCAATAATGTGGAAAACCCGCCCCTCAAACCCGGTGGGGATGACCCCCTGCGGTTGGTGGACGCGCTCAACAGCCTGGTGCCGATGGATCCCAGCGAGCCTTACAGCATGCACACCGTCATCGACTCTGTGGTGGATCATGGCTCATTCCTGGAGTTACAGGCTGGGTATGCCCGCAATGCCATCGTGGGGCTGGCCCGGTTTGACGGGATGACCGTGGGCATTTTAGCCCAGGAACCCAGCGTGATGGCGGGGGTGATTGATATTGATGCGGCTGATAAACTGTGCCGCATGGTGCGCTTTTGCGATGCCTTCAACATCCCCCTGGTGACCCTCGTGGACTCACCCGGCTTTTTACCCGGTGTGGGGCAGGAGCACCGCGGCATCATCCGGCACGGGGCCAAGGTGTTGTTTGCCTATTCTGAAGCCACCGTCCCCAAGATCAGCCTGGTCACGCGCAAAGCCTATGGCGGTGCGTATGTGGTGATGAGCAGCAAATACCTGGGCACGGATATCAACTACGCCTGGCCCAGCGCCGAAATCGCTGTGATGGGCCCGGAAGGGGCCACCAATATCCTCCATCGGAGGGAACTGGCTAAAGCCGAGGACCCAGCGGCTGAGCGAGCGCGCCTTGAGGATGAATATCGCCAGCAGTATCTGACGCCATATGCGGCGGCGCATGCCGGCTATGTGGATGAGGTGATCGAACCGGCTGAGACACGGGCGAAAATCATCACGGCGCTGCGGGCTATTCAGCACAAGGCCGAACAGCATCCGCGCCGTAAACATGGCAATATGCCCGTCTGAGAGGACCAGCGATGAGTGATGTAATGCGACAAGGTTTGATGATCACGGTGATTGGCATGGGGCTGGTGTTTGTGGTGATCATCTTTTTGTGGTGGTTGATGGGCTTGCTGGTCAAGGTGACCACCAAGAAAGCAGCACCTGAACCCGTTGATGCAGATCTGGGTGATGAGATGGATGGGCTGATGGCGGCTGAACCAACGGGGATCGAAAAACAACGCCGCGCTGCAGCCGCCGCCGTGGCTGTAATGCTGGCGCTTAAACAAGGCCAAACACGAACCAGGCCTGGCAGCCAAGAAACCCGCTCAGGCGGCCTAAGCCCCTGGCAGAGCGTGCACCGCAGCCGTCAATTAGAAGGACAGCACAAACGAGGATGAATTGATGAAAATCGAAGTAAAGATCGATAACCAAAGTTACACGGTAGAGATTGAGGACTTGCACGCCAGGCCGGTGATAGCCAGGGTGGCAGGTGAGCCTTTTGAAGTTTGGCCTGAGGCCTTGGATGAAGCACAATCTGCGAGTGCTGCAGCGCCGGTTGTCTCGGTGCCGGATGCCGGCCCAACCCCCGGTGCCCTGCATGCGCCAGCGGATACCTCCTCTGGCGGGCGGGAGGTGACTTCGCCGCTGCCCGGGGTGATTGTGGCCATCCTGGTCAAACCCGGTGAGGCGGTGTCGCGCGGCCAGGAGTTATGCACACTGGAGGCGATGAAGATGAAAAACGCCATCCGCTCCATCAGGGACGGGATAATTGATGGCGTTGAGGTCAATGTCGGTGACCAGGTCAACCATGGCCAGGTCTTGATCACCTACGCAGAATAGGGAGCCGCCAGATGGATTTTACGATCTTACTTGAAGAGATCACGACTGGTTTCAGGAACTTCGGCGTTGGCAATGCCTTGATGATTTTGGTGGGGGTGGTGTTGATCTACCTGGCAGTGGTCAAGGAGTATGAGCCTGTGTTGCTGCTCCCGATCGGTTTTGGCTGCATCATGGCCAATATTGGCATGTCGGCCGATACCGGATTTATGAAGGTGATCTACGATGCCGGGATTGCGAATGAATTGTTCCCGCTGTTGATCTTTGTGGGCGTAGGTGCAATGATTGACTTCAGCCCGCTGCTCTCGCAGCCCAAGATGGTTTTATTGGGCGCTGCGGGGCAGTTTGGCATCTATGGCACCCTGCTGCTGGCGCTGTTGCTGGGCTTCCCGATGAACGAGGCTGCCTCGATCGGGGTGATCGGGGCAATTGACGGCCCCACGGCGATCTTCGTCAGTGGGCGGCTGGCACCGAACCTCTTGGCGCCGATTGCAGTGGCAGCTTATTCCTACATGAGCCTGATTCCCATCATCCAGCCGCCGATCATGAAACTGCTCACCACGCGCAAGGAGCGCATGATCCGCATGGATTACGCACCCCGCGAGATTTCTCGGCTGACCCTGGTGATCTTCCCCATGGTTGTGACCGTGTTGGTCAGCCTGGTGGCACCGGATGCGGCGCCGTTGATCGCGTCGCTGATGCTGGGCAACTTGCTGCGGGAGAGCCTGGTGGTGGACCGGTTGAGCAAAAGTGCCCAAAACGAGCTGATCAATATTGCCACGCTGTTTTTGGGGCTGGCAATCGGCGCGACGATGAAAGCGGAATCCTTCCTGAACCTGCAAACCCTGATGATCCTTGCGCTGGGGCTGTTCGCCTTTATTTTGGACACGGTAGCCGGCTTGCTGTTTGGCAAGCTGATGGCGGTGTTGAGCGGCGGAAAGGTCAACCCGTTGATTGGGGCTTCGGGGATCAGCGCGTTCCCCATGGCCGGGCGCCTGGCAGCGAAGATGGCACAAGATGAAGACTTTGAAAACTTTATCCTGATGCATGCTATGGGCGCTAACACGGCCGGGCAGCTGGGCAGCGTGATCGCCGGCGGCCTGCTGCTGGCGCTGGTGACAGGATTGGTATAAACACCCTCGATTTATGAAAGGCCGGGGCACGAGCAACCCTCATGCCCCGCTTTTTTATTTAACGACGGGGGATGTGACCGTCAGGCTGCCTTGATCCGCATCCAGGAACACCTCACCGCCCACGGGCAAAACCGTGTTGGGACAGTTGTGGCCAAATTCGTTCATTTTCAGGATGGGAAAGTGAAAGTCCTGGGAGACCTCCAGCAGAACGTCTTCCATGTGGGGCCGGGGGGTATTCCTGTGCTGCATGCTGTAAATGTAGCCGACCACGGCACCACGAACCTGGTGAAAGATGCCCATTTGATGCAGCTGGTGAAAAGCGGTGTGGCAGGCTGTGGGCGAAATTTCATAGGCTTCAACGAAGAGGATCGAGTTGGCAAAATCAGGCCAGTGGGGGGTGCCTGCCAGCTTGAGCAGGCAGCGCAGGTTGCCGCCCAGCAGTTTTCCCTGGGCCTGGCCGCCGCGCATGCAAATCCGTGTGCGGTTGGCCGGGATCGGCCCAACCAGGCCATTGACCAGCGTGCGGAGGAACTCCCGGCGTTCGTAGTCATCCAGGTTATTGCCGAATCCCCACAGCATATCATTGCCATGAAATGTGACCAGGCCGGTGTGATGGTAAATGGCGTTGAGCAAAACGGTGATATCGCTCAGGCCGAGAAAGATCTTTGGGTTTTGACGAATGATTTCCCAGTCGATCCATTCAAGGGGGGCATTGGCCGAATCCCCGCCCTGCGCGCAGATGATGGCTTTGATTTTGGGGTCGGCAAACATCCGGTTGATATCTTCTGCCTTCTCTTGAGGCGTAGCAGCATACCCCAGGGTACTGGCCGTCAGGTAGGCCCCCGTTTTAACCTTGAAACCCTGTGCTTCAAGGTAGTCAATGCCGGCCTGGAGCTTTTCTACCTGGTCCGGGAAGACGGGATCGGAGGGGGCGATCACCCCGATGGTATCGCCCAATGAAAGTTTAGGGGGGAGGATCGATGCCATGTGTTCACCCGTTAAAATTGATTGCCCCTTGCCCGGTTGGGCGAGGTTGTTGATTGAAACACGTTCTAAGGCCATCACTGACCTGAACACAGGCTTTTTACGGGAGTGTAATTGGCGATGTTGAAGGGCTTAGTCTTTGCTTTCCATTGATTTTGGCTTCCAAAAGCCGACCATTTCGCCCATGGTTTCGAAAGAGATGTCGCGCCAATCTTCCAGGCTCAGCTTGAGGTAACCCAGGGCGCCGGTGGGCATGGCTTCGATCTCGCCGTCGATGATCTGCAAATAGGCTTCCAGGCCGGGGTTGTGGGCGACGATCATCACTTTTTCAATGTCACTATCGAGGGTGCTCAGCGCTTCGATGAAGTCACTGGGTTCACCCATGTAGAGGGCATCGGAATAGATAATTTCGTTTTCGTATTCGAGGGTATCAATGATGATCTCGACCGTCTCAACCGCCCGTCGTGCGGAGGATGAGAGGATCAGGTCTGGAAACAGGTCGTTTGCATCTATCACTTTGGCGATGCGTTTGGCGTCTTTGCGGCCGCGCTTTTTAAGGGGGCGGTCAAAGTCTGTCAGGTCTGGGTCTTTCCAGCTTGATTTTGCGTGGCGCATCAGCAAAAGAGTTTTCATTATTTGTTCTCCTGTTACGATTGCTGAAAAAGAATCATAACATAGATTGGCTGACAAAGGCATTAAAAAATTGGGTCAATTTACATCCTGTTCGGGCATGGGGTAGGTGCCGGTTGCCTGGATGGCCAGGCGGATGTTCTCCCGGTCGATCTCCGTGGGCAGGGTGCAATCGGCGCCAATGATCAGGTTTTCGGGGCCAACGGTGTTGATGATGTCGTGGACGGCTGTTTCGATTTCAGCGGGGGTGCCATCTACGATCACGCCGCGATTATCCAGCCCGCCCAGGATGGGACGGCCGAGGAGTTTTTTACCGGACTTCAAGGAGAGGTTTACGGGGGCGGTCACTGCCCAGTTGAAGACATGCCCCGGGTAGTTGCAATACAGATGCAGGCGGTTGTTGTCTCGGCAGATGTGGATGATGTGCAGCTCCCCCTGCTCGCGGATTGCGTTGAGGACGGTCAGGTCGTGGGGTTTGATGAATTCAAGAAATTCAGTCTTACTGAACCGGTCCGCTTCACCGCCCTGCGCTGAGTAATAAATGCCATCGGCGCCAGCCTCAAGGCAGGCTTGGGCGAATTCCGCCAGGCTTTCAGCAATTGTCGCCAGGCCGATGTTCACAGATTGCGGGTCTGCTTTGAGATGTTCTGTGACCCGGCGGCCGGAGGCGTGGTTGCCAGAGGAAAAGGGGTTGAAGATGGTGGTGGTGGTCAGGCATTCGCCATCCAGCGCGTCGGTAATCCGCTTGATCTCGTCAAGCTGGGCCTGGAAGAAGTCACTTTTGATCGGTGCAGGTTTCAACTTGCGCCAATCGGCGGGATTTTTGATCTGAATATTACCCTGGTAAGGGTGTTCGTTCATGATCTTGAGAAAATCCGGGTCTGCCTGGCGGTAAAAATCAAGGTGTGCCTTTACAGATGCCTCCCCATGGGCTTGATGCTGTGGGAAGTGAAACCAGAAGCTGGCCGGGACTCGGTCTGGGACCTGGCCGGCCAAACAAGCGCGCATGCGTTCAATTTTGTTCATTGTATTTACTCCTGGTTTGATTTTACCAGCCTTTAACGCGCTGGGCTGCGGGTTTTTCATCCCGCAGCCCAGCTACTCTCCCATCAGGAGACAGTTAACCAACGGTAGATACTGGTAAGCGTTGTTGGTTAATAAGATTATGCCAGGTTTGAGGGGAGATTTCAGCCTTTGTATAAAGTTTTGGATGGCCGGGTTGCCTTTTGCCATGTTTTTGTTGCGGTTATAATGGTTAAGGATGCTGTTCATAGCGGGCATAAAAGTCAGGGTTCTGTGAGGATTGCTGGGATGAGAGGCCAGAAATAAACAAAGCATGCAATTGATCAAGCGCCATATGCAAAGCATCTCGCTTTTGGTGATTGCCGGTATCTTGCTGGCGATTGCGTTTATTATTTCGCAGCAGACCCGTTCAGGCGAGCGAAGGCCTGAACTGGCCGTGACATCCCATGTGGATCAAGACACGCTGGGGGATATCCCCACCTGCACCGGCCTGGCTTCCAGCGAGGAGGAATTGTCTTGCTACACGGAAGCGGCGCAGGTTTCAGAAGCGTGGGTGCTGGCTTTGGCCGATGAGATCATCGAAAACGAGGTAGAACGTGCGCGGGAGGTCGAATTTATTGAAGCGCAAATTGCCTGGGAGGACTCGCGGGATGCCGACTGTAAATTTGTACAGGAGATTGCGAACGCGGAAGGCGGGGATGGTTTGCTTGAAAAACTCATCTGCCTGACAGAGCAAAACCTGGCCCGATTGGAACGGCTGGCGTATTACCAGCATGAATGGTATTGCACTGAGGATTGTGGTGAGAAAATCGAAGCAGGCCATTGAACCTGCAAAGCGGTGTGTGCTTAAGGAAAGCGATCAAGGGCTGTGATCTGCACAGCCCTTGATTTATTTACTTAATTTTCCAATTGGTGGTCGATCACCCGTGTTTTTGCTTCTTCCGGGTGAGGGAGTAAATGATCAGGGCCAGCGTGCCGAATAATCCGCCCAGCACTACAGACCAGACCCAGGTAGGGAGCTGAACAAGGGGGGCGGGGATTGTTGTAGGTGGGACTTTGGCTTGATCCCAGTTGACGTTGTAGGCCCGTGCGCCGGTGAGATCAGCCCCGGTAAAATCTGCATCGGTGACATCCAACCCGGCCAGGCGGGCATTGGTAAGATCGGCGCCTGAGAAATCGGCCTCGGTGAGGTCTGAACTCACCAGACCGGCGTTGCGCAGGATGGCGCCTTCGAAACTGGCTTCACGTGCGTCGGTGCCGACAATCGCTGAGTTGCTGAGGTCGGCCTCCTTCAAGCTGGTTTTCACCAGGTCACCACCCAGGATGACCGTGTTATGGACGGCCGTCCCGTGCAGTTTGGCTTTATAGAAATTGGGGTTGATCAGCAGGCCGTGACTGAGGTCTGCACCGGTGAGATCGGTTTTGCGCAGAATTGAGCCGACGGCGGTGATGTTCCCCAATGCCATGCCGCTAAGGTCCGCCCCGGAAAGGTCTTGCCGGGTGCGGATGGCCTCCTGGGCTTCATCCACTGTTTTTGGATGAATGACTTCTGATGCTTTCTTTTCGATTTTAATCTCTTGGCTCATAGTTAACTCCCCTTATATTGTAACGAATTTTTATTCATCATTCAACCTTTTGGAGCTGCCCACGCCGCTGATTACCTGGCGCACTTTGGGGCGGCCGAGGTAGTTCACCTGGCCTACACCAGAGATGGTGATGTCGAGGCTGTCTGACACGCGCAGGGCGGCGTTGCCCTGGCCTGAAATGATGATGCGGGCCGATTGGCTGGTCAGATCAGCGGCACGATACTCCCCGGAACCCGAGATCCTGATGGTCTGGTGGTCTGCACGCCCGGCCGCAGAAAATTCACCCCGGCCGGAGATGATGACCTCCAGGGAGGTGCAGTCCAGGTGGGAGAAGTCCAGTTTGCCCAGGCCGGAGACCTTCAGGACGAGGGTTTCGGCGGCAAAGGCCGCGCACGCCAGGTTGACCTTGCCACTGATGCTAACCTGACCCACTTCGGCCACGGTCAGGTGGTACACGACCTGCCGTTCGGTTTGGTTGAGGATGGAGGAGAACACCTTTCCGATCCGGCTGATCCAATCATCATCCAGGCCTAGTACCAAGCTGTCCCCGATGATTTCAGCCGTCAGTTCAGAGAAGAGCTCCTCATCCGCTTCAACGACCAGGGCTGGCTGGGTCCCCTGGGTAAGGATCAACGTGCCGATATCCTTGCAGCGCACTTTGCTGAAGGGTTTTTCTAGAGGAAATTCTTTTTGCATGGGTTCACCTCGTGTTTTTGTGGTTCATTGATATTCTTGAGGTGATTATAACATAAATTCAATAATAATTAAGAGTACATCAATAAAATTAAAGTGAAATCGAAAAGAATGTAAATATTTGTATTGTGGATTTGAATAATCAGGTGAGGGCAGCATTCGCCCGGTGGGTCTGGCGGGGACTAATCAAGGGGATGGAACACCACGCGCTCCCACACGGATTTGGCCCAGGACAGGTCTTCTGGTTTGTCCAGGTAAAAGGCGGCTTGCAGGCAGGAGCTGTCGCTGGCGGTGAAGGTGTACAGGGACAGGCGTTTTTTCTCGTTCATCACTTTGTGGATTTGGGTATACCCCAACCCAACGATCTCCCCTTTGGTAGAGACCAGCGTTTCAAGGGCGTCATCGGGCAATTTTTGCTGGATCTGGTTGAGGAGGTCAATTTTCCCGGTTTGTTCGGGCATTCGAAACACGACCGCGATCACCGTGATCCCGGCCTTCCAAAAAATGAGTTTTTCATCTTCCACCCGGCTTTCAAAGTCTTCCGGGAGGTCAATCAGCCATTCTTTCGTGATCTGAAACGCCATGCTGTCCTTTCTGCTGCCTGGGGGGAATTTGTTGCCCACGCCAGGTTCACATTATAATCAGATTGTGCTAATTATACCTGTGGGAATGGCATAGAAAAGCCTTCCTGAGGGCTGCGGCGAAAGGGCGATTATGTTTACAGATTCCGAAGGTCCAATTACAAGATTTGAGTGGGGTTTGTTCCAGATCAATGGCGTGTGTCATTCAGCAGATGGGCAGGGTGTGGGCAAGGATATCTGCATTGTTGGGGGTGAGGTGCATCCATGGAAGGCGCGCCAGGGGCATCGGCTAACGCCCAAAATGGTGCGCGTCGCTCTGAAGCCAGGCGTAAACGTTCTGGTGATCGGCAACGGCGTCAACGGTGCCATCCATGTGACCAAGAAAACCCGGCAAGCGGTGAACAAGGCTGGGATTGAGACATTAATCATTGAAAAAACGCCTGAAGCCTGCGCCATCTACAACCGCCTTGCCAGGGAAGGGGCGGCGGTGGCCTTGTTGGCGCATGGGACATGTTAAGATGGTAGCTGGTGGCGAGTAGCTGGTAGATTCTAGCTAAAAGCTGAAAACTAAAAAATATAATGAGAAAATACCTAAAGAAAAAAGCAAATTGCTGACTGGGAGAAACTGAAGGAAATGCGAGTTGAATTGGCAATGAACCGGAATAACACAATTAATTGCTTGATCAAGAGGGACAATGGCGACGATTGATCTACACATGCATTCAAATTACAGCAGCGATGGCGAGTTTACGCCAGGCCAGCTGGTGGAGATGTGTTTGGGGGCGGGTTTGACCTACGCGGCCATTGCCGATCACAACTCGGTGCGGGGGATTGAGGCAGCATTATTGGCTGCAGCGGGGACCGGCCTCAGCATGATCCCCGCCATTGAGATGGATTGCACCTTCGAGGGGATCACCTTTCATTTGCTGGGCTATGGGGTGGATCATACCGCGCCGATCTTCGCTGAGCTTGAGCACAGTCTGCACAAACAGGAACAGGACACCTCGCTCTTATTGATGGAGCGGGTGCGTGGGCTGGGGATTGCATTTGAAGATGGAGTAATTGCTGCGCTGGCCTTCGATGGTGTGGTGACTGGCGAGATGATCGCCGAGGCGGCCTTGCTGTATGACGAAAAGGCTGAAAATCCGTTGCTGGACCCCTATCGCGATGGCGGCGAAAGAAGCGATAACCCGTTTGTCAATTTCTTTTGGGATTATTGCTCACAGGGCAAACCTGCCTATGTGCCGATGGATTATCTGTCCCTCACTGAGGCGATCAACGTCATCAGAGCGAATCAGGGCGTGCCGATTCTGGCGCATCCCGGGTTGCAGATTGGAGAAAACGCACAGGTGCTGGCACGGTTGATTGAGGCCGGCGTGGCTGGCCTGGAGGTTTACAGCAGTTACCACACCGCGGAACAGGTGCGCCTTTACCGTCAGGTTGTTGAAGCGCAGCATCTGCTCATGACCTGTGGCAGCGATTTTCATGGCAAGACCAAGCAAAGCATCACAATTGGCGGCATTGATGCCGAGGGGCAGGAAGGGGCCATTGTCACCGCGTTGTTCGATGCAATGGGTCAGTCTTAAATGTTTTTCGCAGCAGCAAAATTCGCATATAATTATCAAGCTGGTATCAGTTTTTATCCGAATAAGCACAAGGAGTTTCTATGACACCCCCCCGTTGGGACCTTTCAAATGTATATGCCGGGCTGAAGGCACCGGAATTGGCCGAGGATATCGCCTGGGTTAAAGCTGAGACAAAAGCGTTGGCGGATTTCTATCGGCAGGAATTATCTACGTTGGATGCGGACAGCCCCCCTCAAGCGTTGAATGCTGCCATCAGCAGTATGGTGGACCGGCTCAATGCGCTGATGGAGAAGGCATCGACGATTTCAGCGTATTTCCATTCTTTTATCTCGACGGACTCCTACAACCAGGAAGCCATGCGCATGGATTCACAATTTGACCAGGTGATGGTTGAAATCAATAAGGTGAATGTGTCGCTGGAGACCTGGACTGGCAAGGTTAAAGCCGCCCTGCCGGCGGCATTGGCGCTGGGCGGCAGCGCGGGTGAGCATGCCTTCGCGGTGATGGAAGTGGCAGAACAGAGCCAATACCTGATGAGCGAAGAGAAGGAGATCCTTTCCAGCGAGCTGAGCCTTTCGGGGTCCAACGCCTGGTCTAAGCTGCAGGGGACTGTGACCTCTCAAAAGTCGGTTGAATTTGAGCTGGAGGGTGAGATGAAGACCCTGCCCATGCCCGCCCTGATCAACCTGTATTCCCACCCGGATGAGGACGTGCGTAAACGGGCGTATACGGCTGAATTTGAGGCCTGGGAAGCGGTCAAGGAGCCATTGGCGGCCAGCATGAACGGCATTAAGGGCTGGGTTAACACGCTCAACAAGCACCGCGGCCGGAAGGATGCCCTGCATGCACCGATTGACCAGGCGCGCATCGACCGTGAGACCCTCGAAGTGATGATGGCGGCGATGAAGGAGTCCTTCCCCACCTTCCGGCAGTATTTTAAGGCGAAGGCAGCCCGTTTCGGGGCAGAAGCGCTGCCGTGGTGGAACCTGTTTGCGCCTACCGGGAAGCTGGATAAATCCTACTCCTTCAAGGAGGCGGCGGAATTCATCCAGGCGAATTTTGATAAGTTCTCGCCGGATTTGAGCGCGTTTGCTAAAACCGCCTTTGACCACAACTGGATCGATGCTGAGCAGCGGCCGGGTAAGCGCGGCGGCGCGTTTTGCATGTCCGTCCCGGCGGTGAAGGAATCCCGCATCCTGTGTAATTTTGACGGCTCGCTGGACCAGGTGATGACGATCGCCCACGAGCTGGGGCATGGCTATCACAATTACAACATGTTCCAGGCAGGCAAGACCCCCCTGCAGCGCCAGACGCCGATGACCATGGCGGAGACGGCTTCGATCATGTGCGAGACGATCGTGTTCAATGCGGTCATGGAGACAATCAGCGACCCACAGGCCGAGCTGGCCCTGTTGGAGACGGCATTGATCGGTGATGCGCAGGTGATCGTTGATATCTATTCCCGCTTCCTGTTCGAAAAAGAGGTCTTCGAGCGCCGGGAAAAATCAGAACTGAGCGCAGACGAGCTGTGCGAGATCATGGAGGAGGCCCAATCGCAGACCTATGGCGAGGGATTGGACCCGGCCTACCGGCACAAGTTCATGTGGACCTGGAAGCCGCACTACTATTACGCCGGGCTGTCGTTCTATAACTTCCCGTATGCGTTTGGCATGCTATTTGGGGTGGGGCTGTACGCCATCTACCAGCAGCGCGGCGCGGACTTCATCCCGGATTATAAGCAGCTGCTCTCCAGTACTGGCGAAGCACCGGCAGCCGAACTGGCGGCCCGCTTTGATATCGACATCCGCTCAAAGGCGTTCTGGGCGGACAGCCTGGCCGTAGTTGGGGAGCGCATTAACCGCTATTGTGAGCTGTGATCTGAAAATTTGGGTATTTGCGTCTTAGATTTTGTGCGATACCCCTTCAATAAACCGTGAAACGTAGATACGCCCGGCCCGGGCGTATCTACGGATTTAAGGGCAATGTGTGAACCCAATTCCTCTCAAGGAGAAGCGCCTGGATTTGAACAGCCACGGGGTGAATCCGCCACGCGTGAGTTTGACTGAGGAGCAGTTGGTGGTGTGCCCCTGGGAGTGTGCTTACGCAGTTTGGCCGTCCAGCCAGGTTTGGATTTTGGCTTTGATCTGATCACGGACTGTGCGGAAGGCGGCCAGCTTTTCTGCTTCCGGGCCAACGAAAGCAGCCGGGTCTTCAAAGGGCCAGTGCAGGCGGGTTCCCATCCCGGGGAAGTACGGGCAGCGCTCATCGGCGTTCCCGCACACAGTGATCAGGTAGTCAAAATTAACCTTACCGACAAACTCATCCAGGTGTTTGGAGCGCAGCGCTGAGGTATCTATGCCCAATTCTTCTAACACGGTGATGGTGTGGGGGTTAACCCCATGGGGCTCAAGCCCGGCGCTGAATACCTCGAAGGACTCACCGCCCAGTTCGTGCAGCCAGGCTTCTGCCATCTGGCTGCGGCAGGAATTGCCGGTACATAAGAAGAGCACTTTTGTTTTTTCCAGGTCGGCCATCAACTGATCTCCATTGTTGGTGTTCTTTAAGGTAATTGTAGACCAGAATTTTAAGGGGTGTGTGAAGGAAATATTGTGGGCGGTTTGCGGTTTGGTTATCAGGTGGTTAAGGATTAAGGGGTTGCGCGGGTTCAATCCAGGGTGAGGAATCGCCCATGCTGTTTGAGCCAGGCGCGTGAGGTCTGATAGGTTGGGTTGACCCTGGCCACCTCGGCCCAAAATACCCGGCTGTGATTGGGGACTTTTAAGTGCACCAGTTCATGCACCACGACGTATTCCACCACGTTTAAAGGCGCCATGCACAAGCGGTAGGTGAAGTTCAGGTTACCCTTGCCAGAGCAGCTGCCCCAACGGGTGCGGGCGCTGGTCACCCTGACCTGGTTGACCTTGAAACCGTATTGTTGGGTATAGGTTTGGATCAGGCTGCGGGTGATCTGGCGGGTCTCCTCGCGGTACCAGGCGATAAAGACAGCTTTGGCCTGGCTGTGGGCCTGGCGTGAGAGGCAAAAGGCGCCGTTGAGATCGAGCAGGGGGCGCTGCCGGTCCGTCAGGCGCAGGGGATATTGCTGGCCCAGGTACCAGAATTTCTCGCCCGGGGAAAAGGTTTTTGGGGGGTGCTGGGCCGATTGGGAGGCCAGACGCGCCCGGGTCTTTTCTATCCAGCCGGCTTTTTGAGCCACCACGGCTTCGATCTGGGCGCGGGTGGCGGCGCGCGGTGCACGTACGATCAGGCGGCCATCTGTCTTAAGTTCCAGCCCGAAGGATTTTCGCTTGGAACGGATGATTTGGTGGATTTTGGGTAAGGAAGATGTCATGGGTGAAATTATACTCGGCTGTTTGGATTGAGGAATTCGGTGATTTGGTATTAGGCAACCAGGGCGTTGGCATTTAAGACTGATTCGATTTGACCCGGAGGTTTGAATGGTGAGATCGTGTATAATCGAAACCAGTTGACCACACTACAGCCGAAAGCGGGCGATGCATAACGCACAAGCCGAACACGATTTAACAATTCAACGAGGTCAGGGCAGACAGAGGGGGAACCGACCATGCTGAACCAGGACCAGTTTTGGCCGAACATTTGTACCCTGGATGGGCGCCAACTTAAGACGCTGGAACGCGGACGCGCTTTCACCGTGGAAGGTGTGGATGAAGGCGGCGTGGTGCTGGCACCCCTGGTGAGTGGCAAGCCACGCATCATTAAGCGCGGGACGCTGGAGGATGCGTTTGGCGCCCTGGTAGACCGGCGGGAACTGACGGGTTCAGAAATTGCCGAGGAATTTTCACCGTTTAATGCTGTGTATGTGGCCGCTTTACTGGCGGCGCTGCCGGATGTGGCGCCCTGTATCAGGCCAACCCGGCTGATCTTTGTGGGTCATCAGCTGTTTTATTTGGGGTAGAGGGCCATCCATTCCTCTTCCTCAGCCTGTTATAATTCTCCCCATGCTGACACGATTGCGACGCGATTTCGCTGGTTACCCCAGCCAGTTTTGGCTGATGTTTGTCGGGATGATGTTCTCCACCGTCGGGACGACGATGATCTGGCCGTTCTTGATGATTTACGCCAGTGAGACTCTTTCCTTGCCCCTGGTGGCGGTGACCAGCTTGATGACGATCAATGCGGCCGCCGGGCTGGTCTCTTCGATTTTGGCAG
>JBLRWR010000025.1:0-15356 GCA_047921135.1 Candidatus Brevefilum sp. | reverse complement strand
GATGTCGGTGTGGCGGCAGTATTCACGCAGCAGGTGCCAGGGCAGGTCAAGCGAATTATCGAAAACCTCCCAAACCAGGGCTGTGGCGCTGACTGCTGTTTGGATATCGCCCTCTGCCAGGGCGGTTTCAACCAGAGCCCGGCAGTATTGAAGGATTTCATCCCGATACCAGGGGGCGCCAATTTTCACCAGGTTTTGCTGGTAATCGGAAATCTTGCGCAACCCTTCCAGGGTGGGTTCGCTGGTGAGCACAACCCGGATAAGAGATTGGTTTTCCATGACCTGCAGGGCGATGACCTGCTGCTGGTAGGCAATGCGGCGGGCCAGGGTAGAGACGCGCATGGAATCGAGTGTTTTGCCCAGAAACTCATCCCAGCCCAGGTCCACGAACAGATCGGGGGCTGCGCTTTGCAGGAAGGTGCCCAGAGTGTCGACCATTTGCTGATAGTCTTCCCAGCGGGGGCGTGTGCCCTGGCCTTCAGGGTTCAGGAAGAGGGCGTTGCCCCAGTCAATCACGCCCACCCTGCCAGTGGGGTTATGCCAATAAATGTGTTCCAGTTTGACGTCATTCCACAACACGCCGGCTTGATGGGCGCGGGAAAACATGTCAAACAAGGCGTCCAAAACGGTCATGATCACCCGGCGTGGGAAGGGCTGTCCAGTTTGCCGAGCGTCGGCCAGCAGGGTGTTGAGATCCTCGCCTGGCGCGGTTTCACTGACGATGAAATAATTGGCCGTGCCGTGGGTAAAATCAGCCGCCTGGTCTAATAAGCGGGGCGGATGGGCTTTGCTGGCAGGAAGTCCGTCCAGCAGGGCGAGGGCGCGAGCTTCCTGGGCGATCTGCCCTGCCTGCCTCTGGATCGTGCCGCCAGTGGCGACCCGGGCAGGCTTCTTCATCACACCGGTCACCTGTGACCCTTCAAGGCGCGTGACGGCATACACCTCACCGGCATCCCCGCTGCCGATGGGGGTGTCACTGACTTGCCATGTGTGGGCGAGGCCCTGAACCGTGCGTGCCAAAACACCTCCGAATTTGATCTTACTAATGTTTTAAATTGTACCTATGATGATTTTAAATCAAAAGGTTGTAATTGTGAGCAGAGTGTATGCGCTGTTAAGCTGTTGTTTAATTAAAATTTGCTATTAGATGGAGAAATCCTCACTGTAAACACGCTCAACAGCGCCAAAAGTTTTTTTGAGGGTATCATCATTGTTGAAATTTGACTCAGAACAAAAGCATTGTACACCAAGTGTTGATGTGATGGGGTTTGATGGATTAATTGAACCATAAACTGGTGGAGCACATCATATTAAAGGAAAAGGAAAGCAATATCAATGACCACGAACATTGAAGCGGTAATTTTTGATTTAGACGGCCTGATGATTGAGAGCGAACAGTTCAATTTTGATGTCATCACGCGCGTGCTGGAAAAGCATGGCAAACAGGTCAACCAGGCCTGGTTTGAACCCACCATTGGTATGGATAACCTTGAAACCGCTGAGTTTTTGATCAACGAGACCGGGTTACACCTGACGCCGGAAGAATTCATCGAGGAAAAGCATGACCTGATGCTGCGAGTGTTACCCGAGGTCACCAAACCAAACCCGGGACTGATGGATGTATTGCAGGATTTGATCGACGCCGAGCTAAAAATGGGTGTTGCTTCCAATAGCTTCAGGGTTTATGTGCGCACAGCTTTGGAGACGTTGGGGGTTTATGAGTCTTTTGGGTGTGTAGTTTCGGCGGATGATGTTGAACACACCAAACCCGCTCCGGATATTTATTTATTAGCCGCTGAGCGGCTGGGCGTTCAGCCGGAGAAATGCCTGGCACTGGAGGATTCGCCGCTGGGGATGCAGGCGGCGTTAAAGGCCGGGATGGCCTGTGTGGCGATTCCCAACCCGCATCTCAAGGGCGAGGATTTTGGCGGCGCAACCTTTGTCTTCTCGTCGCTGGTGGCGTTCAGACAGAATATGCCCAGGATCTTGAATAATGGCAGGCTGTAAATAAAGAAATTTCTGAAAACTCGTTTGTAGAACGTTATACTCATGAGCAGGCTGGCTTGAAACGCTGAGCAGCACTGGTTGATTGTTCAGTTAATTGTTCGACATCAGGGGGATGTGTTCGGTCGGTTGAAATTCTTCCAGAGATCAAGTGGGGAAAAAACCTGATACTGCCAGGCAAAGACCTGGTTTCTACCCAAAATACTGTAAAGCTTTGCGCAGGCGCGTTTCTGCGTCGGCATCTTGATCTTCCCTGGAAAGAGACTGCAGCGCGGTTTGGGCTTCGACGATAGAATAGCCCAGTGCTGTCAATGCTTCCATAACCTCGGCATCAATTTCGTCCATCCGGGAGATGGCTTCGAGGGGCTCTAAGGGTTGCACCTTGCCCTGCAAGTCGAGGATGATCTTTTGAGCTGTCTTTTTGCCGATGCCGGGCACATTGGCGAAGATCTCGGGCTGATCTGCGGCGATCGCCCGGCGGATGGTCTCTGGGGTGAGGGCAGAAAGCGTCGCCATGGCAATCCTTGGCCCGATGCCGCCCACGCTGATCAGGTGGATGAACAGGTCGCGGGCTTCGAGGTGCTCGAACCCATACAGGGTCAGTTGATCTTCGCGCACGACCAGGTAGGTGTGGAAGCCGCGCTTCATACCAGGCTGGCAGGCCAAACAGGCTGCCTCGGTCAGGTGGACCAGCAGTCCCACACCGCCCACATTGATGACGACCTGGCCATCCAAGACCTGGGTGATTTCTCCGCTAATGCTCGCAATCATAGGTTTATTGTATCAAGTTTTCCGGGATTGGTTGTAGATTTCATACAGCACAAGTGCGGTGGCCACCGCCAGGTTAAGGGAATCCGCCCGTCCACGCATGGGGATGCGCACAAGGGCATCGCAAGCGTTGACCATTTCCTCCGGGAGGCCATGGCGTTCACTGCCCATTAGAAGCGCGAGGGGGAACTGGTAGGCTACGGCCTGGTAATCCGTTTCTGCGCGGTCCGAGGTGCCAACCAGGGTGATGTGGTGCTCAGCACGCCAGGCATTGAAGGCTTCCCAATCTGATGCGACGAGGGTGAGCGAAAAGAGCGAACCCATGCTGGCTTTGACGGCGGTGGGGTCATAGGGGTCGGTGGAGGGGCCCAGCAGGACGATGCCCTGGCAGCCGACGGCGTCTGCTGTGCGCATGATGGTGCCCAGGTTGCCCGGGTCGGCGATTTGATCCAGCACGACCCAAAAACCTTCCGGGCTGATGGGGAGCGAGTTGAGTGAGGACCACTTTTGCTGGACGAGGGCGCCAATCCCCTGGGGGCCTTGCTTATGGGCAATTTTTTGGTAGATTTCCCCGCTGACGGTGATCTGTTCCACATCCTGCACCGATGGGTGTGCCAACAGCGACTGGCCGAATTCGCTGACCAGCAATTCGGGCGCAACGACCAGGGCTTCAATCGGCGCACCGGTTTGGATAGCCTCACCCACGGTGCGCAAGCCCTCAACGAAAAACAGTCCCGTGGCCTGGCGAGCTTTTTTGTCTTCGAGCTTGCGGATGGCTTTGACTTTTGGGTTGGAAAAGCTGGTGATGATCATAACTCTTGTGCGCGTTGGATGGCATCATGATAGGCTTGATGATGCAGGTGGCAAATGGCGACCGCCAGGGCGTCGGCCGCGTCGTCTGGTTTGGGCAATTCGTCGAGTTTAAGCAGTGCCTGAACCATGAGCTGCACCTGCCGTTTACCGGCATTGCCATAGCCGCAAACGGCCTGTTTGACCTCATTCGGGTTATATTCAAAGACGGGCAGGCCTGCTTGTGCAAGGGTCAACAGGGTGACACCGCGGGCCTGCCCGACGGAAAGGGCTGTTTTGACGTTCTTTTGAAAATAGAGTTTTTCAACTGCGCTGGAACCGGGCTGGTGGTTTTCGATCAGCTCGGTCAGGCTGTTGAACAAGATCATGAGGCGCTCGGCATTGGAAAGCCCGGCAGGGGTAGTGATCACGCCATATTCAACGTGCTGATACTCGCCCTGCCCTCCGGCCTGGATCAGCCCATAACCTGTCGTGGCCAGCCCAGGGTCTATGCCGAGGATGAGCATATCCGTTTAATTGTTTTCTATAGCCTGGATCGCATCTTCGGTGATATCCAGGTTGGCGTAAATGTTCTGAACGTCATCCAGCTCTTCGATATCTTCGATGGTTTTCATCACCTTGATGGTTTTTTCAGTATCCAGGGAGATTTCCTGTTTGGGCACATAGCGGATGCCGGATTCTTCCGGGATTACATTGGCTTTGTGCAAATGGTCGGCGATGGTCTTGAAGGCGCTGGGCGCCGCGTAGATCTCGATGGTGTCATTATCCTGTTGAATGTCGTCCGCGCCGGCTTCCACGGCGATTTCGAAGATGGCATCAAAATCATAGCGATCGCTCGGTAGGGCAAAATAGGTTAGCCGGTCGAACTGCCAGCTGACTGAACCTGGGTCGCCCAGCCCGCCGCCGGCTTTGCTGAGGGTGTGCCGCAGCTCAGCCACAGTTCGGTTGCGGTTTTCGGTGACACACTCGATGATCAAAGCCACACCACCAGGCGCATAGCCCTCGTAGAGCATCTCTTCGAAATTTACACCGTCTTTGTCATCCCCGGTACCGCGTTTAATGGCTCGCTCAATGCTGTCTTTGGGCATGTTGGCTGCTTTGGCTTTATCAATCGCCAACCCCAGGCGCACGTTCATGTTTGGGTCGCCGCCGCCCTCGCGTGCTGCAATGACGATTTCGCGGGCGATGCGGGTGAAGATCTTGCCTTTTTTCGCGTCGGCAGCGCCCTTTTTACGTTTAATGGTTGCCCAATGTGAATGTCCTGACATGAAAAGGACCTCCTGATAAAATAAAGTAAAAGTCTTTATACTAAATAAGAATCACGACACAATTATACCATTCAAGGATTGTTTGTGAACGGTTTTACACACCCTTTTTGGGGTGTGCAGGGTCATTTTTCTCCCATCTCCTTACTTATGGGAAAGTTTACGATTGAGGCGCGCCAGGCGGTGATCCAACGCTTGAGACCACTGTTGCACCTGGTAAGCTGGCAAACCACTGGAGGCCAGGGTGTGTTTTGCGCGGGAAGCCCACTGATGGGCGGTTGCCAGGTCTTTAGCGCGGTGTTCGTAGTATTTGGCCAGTTCTTCAAAAGCATACATCTCGTTGTTTTCTGCTGCGCGTTCCCACAGCGCAACGGCTTGATCCCAATGTTCGTTGCGCTTGAGTAAAAATGAGAGTTTTGAACGTGCGTCACTTCTCAGTTCTGGCGGCAACTTTCCTGCCAGGGCTTGCTGATATAGCGCCTTTGCCCGGGCGATATCTCCCATGGCTTCAAAAAACCAGGCCAGGGCGACGACATCCTCAGGGTGGGTAATGGAGGTCGCGTAGGGTTCGTGCAGCAAATAAGCCATGTGGCTGAAGAGCCCGGCCAGGCTGAGAATATCGATGGCGTTATGATAGAAGACTCCGCCGAGGGGTCGGGCATCCTGGGAGCGCAGGTATTCAAAATACAGCTCGGGGATCATATAGCCTGGCACCTCCTGCTCCCCGCGTCTGACGCCTAAAATGTGGCTTTCAACATTGGCCAGGGTCCGGCTTTCCAGACGGATGCGCCACAACCGGCGGGCGAGGGGCAAGAGGTCAAAGTGAGCGACCGTTTCAAAGGGGCTGGAGAGTCCCATCATGGTGTAGCGGGTGTTGAGCAGGGGGATATCGAAAGACTTACCATTATAGGTCACGACGGCCTGCAGGCCATCCACAAACTCAGATAATGCTGCCAATAGGGCCGCTTCTTCACCAGGATGACGCATAAAGAATTGGGCGAGGTAAAAACCCTCATCCGTAAAGCGGCCGACGCCGATCTCAAAGGCGTAGGTGCCCGTGCCGCCAGCCAGCCCGCTGGTTTCAGTATCCAGGAAGATGAAATTGCCCAGGTCAGCGCGGGAAAGCGAATCTGCATTGGCCCACTGGCAAAGTATTTGGATGGGGTTGTGCGGCCAAATCGGTTTTGATCCGTGCAGGTGGTCTTTAGGGTAGTGTTCCTCATGACAAAAGACCGGCCCATCGATTACCTCCCAAAACCGGCCGGGCACCACTGCGTGGATGGGATATTTCACCTGGCGCGGTTGAGCGGGGCGCCTATCCTTGCCCCATTCGACGCCCAGGGCTTTAAGTTGCTTGGAAAGGGATTCCCAATCAGTCATGGCCGGTCAATGCCTTAAAGATCGCCAGGGCCTCGGCTTTGCCGCCTGAGCCTTCTTCGCCGATTGGGCCGACGCAGGAAGGGCACCCATCTGCGCATTCGCACTGGGCGACGGTTTCGTAGCCGCCCATGAGGAGGTCCTGATGTCTTTCGTATAGATTTTCAGATAAACCCAATCCACCGGGGATGGTGTCGAACAGCACCAGTGTAGGCTGGCCATCGCCCAGGGTGGTATTGGGGTCGTAGTGCACGCCGATATCCTCCCCATCGCACATTAACAGCAGGGGGGCAAGGTTGTGCAGCAGGTAGCTGACCCCGCTCATGCCGCTGCGGATCCGGACGCGGGTTTCAGCCTGGCGATGGCAGCTGGGGCAGAGGGTGATCAGGTTTTGCATCTGATGGGCTGCCTCCCGGCTGGTGTAGCGCTTGAAGGGTTGGATGTGATGCACGTGCAGCGGTTGTGCTGAACCCGGCGTGCCGCACACCTGGCAGCGCTGCCCATCACGGTTGAGGACATGCTGGCGTATGTTCTCCCATTCGGAGCCATAATCGTTATGGGCTTCCTGCCATACCATGTCCTGCTTAAGCTTTGTGACGGTGGGCTCATCCAGGGAGATCCAATAGCCGACGGTGTTGAGGAAGGTCGGGGGCAGGTTGACCTCACCGCTGCCTAAAACCTCATGGGTGAACCAGCGGATCTTGCGGTAGCTGGTCACCTGGGTGGTGACCAGGATCTCGCCGAGGGATTTGACGGCTGCCTTCACCGGGGATTGTTTGATCAAGGATTGGGCTTCAACCTGTTGCTTTTTGTTGGCCTGGGTGTAGTAGTCTACGGCTGCTTCCCGCAGATAAGCTGCACCTGCCTCCAGGTCAAGGTCTTCGACCAGGTAGGAGGTGCCCTCGTGGAGGTAAATTGCTGCGGGATGCACCATCCAATAAGCGCTGGCCAGGTCAACCTGGCCGATGGTTTGGGTTGTGTGTGGTTCATTGAGGACGAGGGAGATGTTATCCGGGGTGGCGTTTCTGAGGGAGATCCCGCCTGCAGGGTACTGATCCGCCATCCAGAAAAACCGCTCGCCCTGCTGGTGTAATTCACCGTTTTGGGCCAGCAAGGTCAGAAAGGCATGCAGCCTGTCGGCGGGGATAGCGCCAAACCCTTCGCCTGATGTGAAGGGCAGCTCGAAAGCGGCGCAGCGGATATGCCCTAAAAGGATCAGGAGGTTGTTGGGCTGGATCAGCGCTTGTTCTGGTGATCTTTCGAAAATGTATTCCGGGTGCCGGGCCAGGTATTGGTCCATGGCGTTCGCGGCGGTGACCAGCACGGCCAGGGAGGCACCCAGTTTCCTGCCTGCGCGGCCGGCCTGCTGCAAAGTTGCCGCGATGCTGCCCGGATATCCGATCAGGACGGCCGCATCCATCCCGCCGATATCAATGCCCAGCTCAAGGGCACTGGTGGCGACCACACCTCTGACCTCGCCGCTGCGCAGTCCTGCTTCGATGGCGCGGCGCTCCCTCGGCAGATACCCGCTGCGGTAGCCCCGTACATGTTCAGGGTGTGTGTCCGGGTTGCGCTGCCGAAGGTAGGTGAGGATCAACTCAATCCCCCGGCGGGTACGGCCGAAGACAATGGTCTGAACGCCATCTGCGATCAACTCACCGGCCAGGGATGTGCCTTCCATGAGCGCGCTTTGGCGGATGCCCAGTTTCTGATCGATAAAGGGCGGGTTATAGATCAGGAAATGGCGTTCGCCGTGGGGAGAACCATCGCGGTCAATCACGGTAATAGGCTTTTCAATCAATCGCTCAGCCAGGGTTTTGGGGTTGGCGATGGTGGCCGATGTGAGGATGAATTGGGGCTGGCTGCCATAAAACTGGCAGACGCGTTTGAGCCGCCGCAGGACATTGGCCACATGCGAGCCAAACACACCCCGATAGGTGTGCATTTCGTCAATGACCACAAAGGCCAGTTCACTGAAGAAGTGCTTCCAGGCGGTGTGATGCGGCAAAATGCCCGTGTGAAGCATATCGGGGTTGGAGAGCAGGACGGTCGACTCACGGCGTATCGTTGTGCGAGTATGTTGGGCGGTATCACCATCGTAAATATTGGCCCGGTTGAGGTCAGGCATTCCCAAAGGGTTAAGGAGTTCTCTCAGGTTGGATAATTGATCCTGGGCCAGGGCTTTGGTGGGGAATAGATACAGCGCTTTGGCCTCTGGGGTGTTGATCAGCTTATTGATGACTGGCAGGTTGTAGCACAAGGTTTTACCGCTGGCTGTACCGGATACCACAGCGATGTTGTCACCGCGCGCTGCGAATTCAAAGGCCAGGGCCTGGTGGTGATAGAGCGAAACAATGCCCTGCCCGCGCAGCGCTGTAGCCAACCGGGGAGAAAGTTGGGGAGGGATCGGCTGTTCGTCTGCGGGTTTAGCGGCCAGCACACGCCATTCAACGACATTTTCAGCCACATTGGGGTGTGTTCGCCAGCGATTAAGAATTTGTTTGATCTTGGTGCTCATTGGTTTCTTCGAATTTTTGTTTTATTTATCATAATCGGGTTAGGTGATGGGCGCAATAGGTTTGCGTTATTTTTATGAAGACATTTTCCATGGCTGCCTAATCAGGTTATACTTGTAGCATCAACAGAAAAGCTCAAGGGAGGGTTTCTATGACAACAGGACATAACCGATCTCGCTGGATTTTTGTTGTGATCGTGTTCTTGTTCTTGCTCTTCAACCAATTGATGGGTTTCTTTGTTGAGCCGATCACCAGTATCGTCAGTAAGACCTCAACCCTTGTTGATCGTTGGTTTACCCCAATTTTACCCATCGATTTGATCATCATGCTGATTTTCTTTATGGTGTGGGGCGTTTCGTTTGATCGTCATTCACGAAAAAGATTGCTTTCTTTAGCTGGATTTTTATGGGGGGCAACGGCCTGGTTGATGGGCATCTCTCCGACTTTTGCAACCTTTCAGATTTCAACAGCTGCTTTCGGCATCTCCCGTGCCAGCTATTCTGGGATTTTTGCGACAGCAGGCGATTTATTCAAGCCCACCAACCGCGGCAAGGTTTTCTCCCTGTTGCTGCTAACCCAGCCGTTTGCCATTTTCTTGGGTGTAATTTTTGAAAATATCATCCGATTGGATGAAACCTGGCGGTGGGTGTTGATCTTTTTTGGTGCCATCGGGCTTTTAATCACCCTGTCAATCCATCTAAAGGTCGAGGAACCCAAACGCGGCGATAAAGAGCCGGCGCTGACCATTTTCCCCCTCAGGGGGACCTATATCCTGGATTGGGATGTCCTCAAGCAGAGCTTGTTTAAGAAAAGCTTGATCTTGATCTATTTGCTGATTTTTATCGGCACGGTCCCGGTGGTAATTTTGTTGATGGGAAATCAGGTTTACTTGAGCGAAGAATTTGCTATGGCAGAAGCAGATATCAACCTGCTGTTATTGCCCGCCATGATTGGTGTTGTGCTTGGCTACCCGGTGGGGGGCGTTTTAGGGGACTCGCTGTTCGTTTTTAAAAAGTACGGGCGACTGCTGCCATGCTTGTTGGGATTTCTTGTGCCCCCTATTTTTCTTTATCTTGCCTTTAGGACGCAAGTCGTTCAGGGGCAGGCTTACATGATTTACCTGTTAACCACGTGTTTCTTCATGGCTTTCAGTCTACCCAATTTATTCGCATCGATCATGGATGTGACCTTGCCCGAGGTAAGGTCTTCAGCAGGTGCGGTGGGATTATTATTTCAAACCCTCAGCATCATGATCACACCGGTCTTATTATCTTTTGTACAGAATATTTTCCCGATTGGCGATGTGATTTTGGGTATCTGTATTGGCGGTTGGGTCGTTTGTTTGGGGATATCGATATTATTATTGTTCTGGATTCTCAAGGATATTGAAGACCTTCGCCGGCATATGGCACATCGCAGCTATTTGGAGGCCAGGCTTACATAACCGCAAGGAAAATCAGCAGATCAACCCTTTTTCTGAGCCCTAACCACCATCCAATCTAAGATTGGATACTGGAAATTCCCCAGTAAATTGACTAACCTGTAAAATAATTTTCCTTCAAAGCCGGGCAGAATCACGAATTTGCCTTGTTCTATGCCTTTAAGTGTTGATTCCGCAACCTGATCTGCAGTCAATACGCCGGATTGACTGGCAATGGCTTTGGTCTCAGCGGGTTTTAGCGGTGCTTCGAATTCAAGCTGCGGTGTTTGGGTATCAGGTGGGTAGACAATGGCAACATGAATGTCGTATTGCTTCAATTCTGCCCGCATGGCTTCGGTTAAGGCGCGCACCGCGAATTTTGATGCGCTATAGCCCGAATAACCAAAAATGGAGACAAACCCTGCCTGTGAAGAAATGTTGACGATCGTTCCCGACCGACGCGCAATCATAGCGGGTAGGAGGCATTTTGAAACGTGCAAAGTCCCAAAATAATTGACGTCCATCAACCAGTGAAAGATATCGATATCCAAATCTTTAAAATAGCCAGGATAAGTGACGCCAGCGGAATTGATTACCAAATCTGGGGGTCCGAACCTATCCGTCCAACGTGTAAGGATGCGGGAAAGTGAATCATAGTCAGTCACGTTTGCAGAGATAAGATAAACCTGTTGATCTTCCCGGACAAAATATCTGGCGAGTTCTTTTTTGGCGTCCTTCAGGTGCTTACGTCTGCGGGCAAGTAAAAATAGATCGCTGCCTTGTAAGACAAGCGCCTTGGCCAGGGCAAACCCAATGCCGCTTGATCCACCGGTAATGAGGGCTAATTTTGGGTTGTCCATCGTTAATGGGATCCACACGTGCTGCACGCACCGCTTGAACATGAGCTGCAGCTGCTGCCACCAGCGATCACCCGCCCGCTGCTGGATGCATTGAATAGGGAGATGCCGCGTTTGACGTAGGTACCCTGGCAGTGTTCACAGGTCAACGGTGCATCAGCGTCTTGCATGCGCCGGATGATTTCAAAATTGGTTTGACAATCCTGGCAGGTGTACTCGTAAATGGGCATGCTTCATACGTTCCTTGTGTTAATTGATATTCAAATAAGATTTTAACTTAGACCCACTGCTCGGTCAATGATGTAAAAGCAAAATTTATTAGGACGATGCTTGCCTTTCCAGACGAATAATAACCGGTGGTCGATCAACAGCCCAGGATTACGCCCGCTGGATGGGTTTATCGTCATCGTTTGCTTTCTGGTGGGGTGTGCTTTGGGGGTCCACATCCAGGCTGATCTGATCCTCAAGGTTGGCGAGGTTGGTTTTCGTATCAGATTGGGTGCGCTCGAGGGTTTCGTTGATCTCCCGGGTGGAGAGGTCGAGTTCCGAAATCATTTGCTGTAGTTCAGCATCGTCCATGATCCGTTTGGGAAGATCGCGGATCTCATTGGATGTATTCAGGACTTCGCGCCATAAGGGCGATTTAGCCATCTTCCGGATCCATGCCCCCACATCCCTGGCCGCTTTAACCGTTTTTTGGGGGCCCAGGACAAGGAATACCAGGATCAGGATAAACAGGAGCTCCAATACGCCCACATTGAAGATTTGCATCGATTATCTGGGAGGGGTTGGTGGCTATTCTTCTGTGTTGTCTTGTGATTCCGAGTGCTGGTCTTCGTCTTTTTCGCCGGAAAGGCCTTCTTTAAAAGCGCGAATACCTTTACCGAGCTCGCCGCCCAATTGTGCGATGCGACCCACGCCAAATACCAGCAAGACAATCACCAGAACAATGAGGATCTCTGGTAAACCAATTGTTTTAAACATTGTTTCTCCTTATTCACCGTACGTTCTTATTTTTCTCTGCGGGCAAAAGCCGCCAGCAGTATACCCAAAAAATATAAAAACAATAATGGCACCATCAACAGGGCCATATTGATAGGGTCGGGCGTTGGTGTGGCAACAGCGGCGATGATGGCGATGATCACAACGGCGTATCGCCATGATTTTAGCAGCCCCTTGGCACTCACCAGGCCTAATTTTGCCATCACAAACATGATTAGGGGCGTTTCAAAGCTCAGGCCGATCCAAAAGATCAGGCTGGTTATAAAATTGATGTAATCGTTCCATTTTGGCAGCACCGTCGGGCCCGGGAATTCGGTCAGGAAGGGGAGGGCCGCAGGCAGCATGACGAAGTAAGCAAAAACCGCCCCAACGATAAACAACACCGAGGCAAAGGGTACGGACAGCAGCACCCAGCGTCGTTCTTTCGGGGTTAATCCCGGGCTGATGAATAGATAGAGCTGGAGGAGGATGAAGGGCAGGGCCAGAATGAAGCCGCCCAGCATGACAACTTTGAAATACGCGCTGAAATTTTCTGTGACCTGGATGGAAAGCAGTTGATCAAACCCGCCGATGGGCCTGGCGAGCAGTTCCAGCAGGAATTCAGCAAAGATGATGGCGATGACCACCCCCACAACAATCGCGATCAAAGAATGCATCAATCGCTTACGCAGCTCATCCAGATGCATCCAGATGCTCATTTCGGCCGGTTTTTCTGACATAAGCTCCCTGATACCTGATTTTTTCTCACCAAGGCTGCTTTTTGCATCCTTCTTCATGATTAATCAGTATAGCACGTGAGGGGTTGTTTAACAAAATAAGCATAATGTTTTTCGGGCTGATCATGATTGGCTGTATAATCACCGTATGGTGCGAAAGATTCTGCATATTGACCTGGATGCCTTCTTCTGTGCGGTGGAAGAACTGCACGATACCGGCCTGAAGGGCAAACCCTTTGCGGTAGGGGGCAAGGCTGATCAGCGCGGGGTGGTGGCTTCCTGTTCGTATGCGGCCCGGCAATACGGCGTCCGTTCAGCTATGCCGATGAGCCGTGCCCTGCGCCTGTGCCCCGATTTGATCGTGATCTCCTCGCGGCATGGCGATTACAGTGCAGTTTCCAAACAGGTGATGGCCTTGCTTGACATTTCTCCCTTTGTTGAGCCTATTTCGATTGATGAGGCCTTTGTCGAGGTGACGGACCTCCCTGACCCTGTCGAATTGATCGCCAGTTCCCTGCAGAACAAAATCAACACAGCGCTCAATCTACCTGTCTCAATTGGTGCTGCAACCAACAAACTGGTGGCGAAAATCGCCAACGATTGGGGAAAAGGTCAAAAACCTGGTGCCGGACCACCTAATGCCATCACGGTCATCCCCCCGGGTGAAGAAGCTGCTTTCCTGGCGCCCTTGCCCGTGCAGTCATTGTGGGGGATTGGCCCAAAAACCGCCGCAAAACTGGAAGCGATTGGCATTTATACCATTGGTGCGCTGGCGCACACCCCTAAGGAAACGCTGGAGATGCTGTTTGGCCGCTTTGGGCCGGATTTGCGTGAGCGTGCCCTGGGGATTGACGATCGGCCGGTGGGCTCTGAGCGTGGGGTCAAATCGGTCAGCAATGAGATCACCTTTGCCCAGGACCTGACGGATGAGAAATTGATCCTTTCACATTTTCGCAGCCTTTCAGACCAGGTTGGGCGCAGGCTGCGCAAGGCTGCTTTGGCCGGTGCGACTGTTCAGATCAAACTGCGCTGGGCCGACTTCACGACCATCACCCGGCAGAAAACCTTACCTTCACCAACCAACCTTGACAATGAAATTTATACAATGGCCGCTGAGCTGTTCGGGGAAAATTGGCCCAGGGGTAAACCGGTCCGGCTGATTGGGGTTGGGGTGAGCAACCTCAGCCCACCCTTCCGCCAGTTGAGCCTGTGGGACGATCAGCATGCGCGGGAGGGAAAATTGCTCTCAGCCGTTGATGCGCTGCGTGAACGGTATGGCCGGGAAATCATCCAACGCGGCCACCGGATGAATGAGGACGATCGAGAAGATGAGCTGGCTGACAAGGCATAGCTTTTTAGGGCGGCGTTTTCTTGATTTGCATGATGGGTTAGAATAGAATCCTAACAACCACCTTAGACAGAGGAAATCCAATGAAACACAAACTGCTTTACCTTTCAATCCTCAGCCTGCTGGTTTTTTTGTTGGGTCTTGCAGCCAGCTTGACGTTAAACACCTTTATTTTGTGGGCTAATCTTGAGGGGCAATCGTTCTGGGGATATCCAGAAGCGCTGACCTTCGATTCAAGTTTAACGACAGCAGCTCGCCTTTCCAGTTTGCGCTGCCCGGTCATCCTCACTTCCGGTGAAGCTGGGACGGTTGATGTAAAAGTGCGCAACCCGAATGATTACCCGATTGAAGCCTGGGTCAGCGCGCATATCAGTAAGCCAGGTGAGGATGAGAACATGGTTCGGGATCTGCAGGGCGTCCCGTTGAGCCAGGGTGAAAGCGCACACTTGCGCTGGGCGGTCACACGGGACAATGTGATTCGGAACCGCATGATCATCGCGCGGGTTTTCCTGCGACTGACTGAACGGCACCCGCCAGCGCGCACAAAACACTGCGGCATCCTGTTGGTGGACCTGGGCGGGCTTTCCGGTCGGTCAATCACCCTGCTTGCATTGGTGGGCGGGCATGTGTTACAAGCTGGGGGCATCTTGTTGTGGCAGCACACACGGCAGACACTGGGCAAAAAGACACATATGACCCGGAACGTACTCATTACTGTCACTGCGTTGTCGCTGGTGATGACATTCGGGAGCTTTACCCATAGCTGGGTTTTCTCCATGTTAGCCTTGCTTTTAGGCCTGCTGATTGTGTTTACAACGGTTGGATATCGCTTGGGGATCAGCAATAATTCAGCCAATTAACACCAAACCTTTAGACATCCAGACTGAACCCCGCCCTGGAATTCGGGCGGGGTTATCTCCTAAGGTGTTTGATTGAGGCTATTGGGTTAGATATGGCAGGCTTATTGATTACCTGCGCTTATTGCCTGGGGGTTAATTCCCGGTACACGTTTAGGATTTGCGCAGTAATCGTTTCCCAGCTAAAGCTGCGTGCATAGTCTGCTGCCCGGGCGCTCATTGTTTTGCGCAACTCTGTTTCGACAAATACTAAACGTAATTTTTCAGCCAGAGCTTCCGGGTCTTGCGCCGGGACAAAATAGCCGGTCTCTCCGTCTTTGATCAGGTGGGCCAAGCCGCCGACTCGGGAAGCAATCACCGGTGTACCGCAAGCCATGGCCTCAAGGGCAACCATGCCAAAGCTCTCATAGTGGGAG
>JBLRWR010000024.1:0-15752 GCA_047921135.1 Candidatus Brevefilum sp. | reverse complement strand
AACAGCACCATCCGTGACCTGCGCGCCTTCATCATGGATATGCGGCCGCGTCAGCTGTACGAGGAGAACCTGATGGACGGGTTGCAGCGGCTGGTGAATGAGTTTCAGGTCAACTCACTGCTTGAAGCGTCCCTCAGCGGCCCCTCCGATGGTTTGGGAGACCTGCCCGATCCCCAGGCGATTGCTCTGTTTCATATTGGCCAGGAAGCGTTGGCTAATGTGGCCAAGCACGCCCAGGCAAAAAAGGTGGAGGTGATGGTGTGGTCTACATCGGACCGGGTCTTGATGGAAGTGCACGACGATGGCCGGGGCTTTGACCCTCATATGGTCCAATTGACGCTTGGCCATGGTATTTCCAACATGCAAACCCGGGCGCGCAATGTGGGCGGTGACCTGGAAATCACCACCGAACCCGGGGAGGGCACCACGATCATGGCCTGGGTGCCTTTCAGCCAGGATCTCGACCAGATGGTCTGGGAGTAAGGCATGACCCCCGAAAACCCCGCGACAAATGTGCGCGATTTGGACAAAGCTGCCCTGCGCGGCGAGCCTTCCTATGTTTGGCGGGATGGGCAGCAACGCCGCCTGGGTTTGATCTTAAAAGCCGCTGGCGAACGGGCGGGGGGGACGGTGTTGGTGGATGGCTGCGGCGTGGGTATGTATTTACACCGTATGGGGGAAAGCGCTGGGCAGATTATCGGTTTGGATATCGAATTTGAGCGCCTGCAGGAAGCTAAAACACGCGCTGACCAGGTGGTGAACGCTGTCGGGGAGGCACTGCCCTTCCCGGAGGGCGCCTTCGACCTGGTGTTGAGCCATGAGGTCCTGGAGCACGTCCAGGATGACCGGGCGACGGTCCGCGAGATCGTGCGCAGCTTAAAACCGGGCGGGCGGTTGGTCTTATTTTGCCCGAACCGCGGCTACCCCTTTGAGACCCATGGTTTTTACTGGCAGGGTGGCTATCACTTCGGCAACATCCCCATGATCAACTACCTGCCGCGCGCCTGGCGTGACCGATTGGCCCCGCATGTGCGGGTGTACACCCGGCGAGACCTTGAGGGCCTGTTTGCCGGCTTGCCCGTGCGATATATTCACCGCAGGATTGTTTTTGGTGCATACGATAATATCATCGCTCGTTTTCCCCGCCTGGGGAAAGCCTTACGCTCAGTATTGCAGTGGCTGGAAAAAACGCCCTTACGCCGCCTGGGCTTGTCCCATTTTTGGGTGGTTGAAAAGACAGCCGCTGAATAATCTAAAAAAATTGTTGTCGCAGGTCATCCCGCAACCCTGCGCAAATTCACCCACTGCCTAACAGGCGAACATATTTTTAATATTTTGCTGATATTGCTTTGATGCAATTCATATATTTTCTATGTAGATTAGGGGTGTAAATAATCAAGATCAACATTTATGGAGGTGCTGAGATGGCTACTTTAATGAGACGTGATCCCATTCGTGAAATGCTTTCTTGGAACCGCGCCATGGAGCGCATGCTGGATAATCTCTATGATGACGGAGAACTTGGCTTTGGTGACCCTCTCAACCTGCGTATGCCCCTGGATGTGGTTGAAAACGATGACGAGTTTATTGTTAAGGCCGATGTGGCCGGCATTAACCCGGATGACATCGAGATCACCTATACCGACAATAACCTTTCTATCAAGGGCGAGATGGTCGATGAGCGTGAAGAGCGTGAAGAAGGCCGCTATCACCTGCGAGAACGCCGATATGGCACCTTCTCCCGCACCATCTCCATGCCCGGCACCGTGGATGTTGAAAACATCCAGGCTGAGACTGAAAATGGCGTTTTGAAGATTCACCTGCCCAAGAAAGAAGAAGTCAAACCCCGTCGGATTGAGATCAAAGGCGGCAGCAAGACGAATGTGATCGAAGGAAAATCTAAGAATAAATAATCACCAACTAACAATAGAAAAACGGCCAGGTTTCCTGGCCGTTTTTGGGTTAACGGTCCTCAACGGGCACCAGGCGGATTTCGAACAGCAGCGGCCACTGCTTGCCGGTGATAAACAGGCGGTTGCGGTCTGCGTCGTAGGCGATGCCGTTTAGCACGTCCACCGATTGTGTGATGTGGGCTGCCTGCAGGATACCGGACAGGTCGATCCAGCCCAAAACCTGCCCTGAGGCCGGGTCGATACGCACGATCTCATCGGTCAGCCAAATATTGGCAAACACCTCGCCGCGGATGTATTCCAGCTCGTTCAGGCGGTCTACGGGCTGGCCCTGGTCAGTGACCTCGACAAAGCCGGTGATTTGCATGCTCTCGGGGTCCAGGAAATACAGCTTGTGGCTGCCGTCGGACATGATCAGGCGCTGGCCGTCATGGGTCAGCCCCCAGCCCTCGGTTGGGTAGGTGAACTGCCCTGAAAGGGTGAAATCTTCCAGGGTGTAGATAAACCCTGTACCCTCAAGCCAGGTGAGCTGGATCAGGCGGTCCTCCCACAGGGCCAGGCCTTCGCCGAAGAAGGCTGGGGGCAGGTCCACACGCTGGAGCACCTCCCCTGTTTCTAAAGCCACCTTGCGCAGGGAGGACTGCCCGTACAGGCCGGTGCTTTCGTATAGGTAGCCTTCGTGGTAGAGCAAGCCCTGGGTGAAGGCTGCCGGGTCATGGGGATAGGTTTGGATCACCTCGTAGGTCATGTGCTGAGTCAACTCGGGCGGAATGGAACCGTTAATTTGTACCGATTGGTCCCTGCAGCTGGAAAGCGGCAACGCAATGGCCAAAAGCAGGATCACCACACCAATAAAGTGGTGCCGAGTATGATGATTCGTTTGGTGGTTGGTTTGAGCCAGGTTTTTCATGCTGATAACATCAATCTCGTTTTCAAACACTTGTGGGCACACTAAAAATTCACATACTTATCGTAGTATACAACAAAATGTTGTTGCCAGGCGGTCAGTCTCGGCAGAGCCTGCGTAATCGCATTATAATTATTGTGCAGCCAAACAGGGCTGTGCCTTTGAACAACTCAATCAAAAAATCGATATGGTCACCATATTTCAGGTCAGGTCACCTCATACCTAATACCTATTACCTAATACCAAGTAAAAAATACCTGATGCTTAATACCTGTTGCCAAACATACATGATTCATCCCCCTTTTACCACTCACCATTCACTCCACACCATCCAGCGAGGTCCCCATGCAATCCGTAATTGACCGCTTCATCCGTTACATCAAAATTGACACCCAATCAGCCCGAAAATCCGAGACCTACCCCAGCACCGGCAAACAGCTCGACCTGGCGCGTCTGCTGGTCGAGGAGCTGCACGCGCTCGGCCTGGGGGACGCCGCCGTGGACCAGTACGGCTATGTCACGGCGACGTTGCCCGCCAACATCGAGAAAGAAGGCGTCCCCGTGGTCGGTTTTTTGGCCCATATGGACACCAGCCCTGACCTTTCTGGCAAGGACGTCACCCCCCAATTCATCGAGGACTATGATGGTGGCGAGGTGACCTTAAACACCGAAAAAGGCATTTACATGTCCCCGGGGGAGTTCCCGGATCTTAAAAAATATGTCGGCAAAACCCTGATCACCACCGACGGTACCACGCTGCTGGGTGCGGATGACAAAGCCGGTGTGGCTGAGATTATGGCTGCAGTGGAATACCTGCTGGCACACCCTGAAATCCCGCACGGGACGATCAAGATCGGGTTTACACCGGATGAGGAGGTCGGCGCAGGCGTGGACCACTTTGACGTATCGGCTTTCGGCGCTGATTTTGCCTACACTGTGGATGGCGGCGAGGTCGGCGAGGTGCAGTACGAGAATTTCAACGCGGCCAGCGCTGAGCTGACCATCCACGGCCGCAATGTGCACCCGGGCAAAGCCAAGCTGAAGATGCGCAACGCCCTGCTGATCGGCATGGAGCTGAACGAGCTGCTGCCGGTGTTTGAACGCCCGGAGTTTACCGAAAAATACGAGGGCTTTTATCACCTGTATCAGTTTGGCGGGACGGTTGAAGAAGCCAGCATGACCTACATCATCCGGGATCATGACCGGGCCAGGTTTGAGGAGAAAAAAGCCCTGCTGGGCAAAGCCGTGGATTACATCAACACCAAATACGGCGCCGATATCATTGACCTGGAGCTTGAGGATCAATATTACAACATGCGTGAGCAGGTTGAGCCCCATCCGCAGATTATGGAAACGGCTATCGCAGCCCTGCATGCGGTGGGCGTGACCCCCATAATTGTCCCGGTGCGCGGCGGGACGGATGGCAGCCGGCTTTCTTATATGGGCCTGCCCACGCCCAACATCTTCACCGGCGGGCATTACGGGCACGGAAAATACGAGTTCATTCCCACCTTTGCGATGGAAAAAGCCGTCGAGGTGCTGGTGAAGATCGCCGAATTGGTGGCAGAGGGGTAAATGGCCTGTTAAATGAGGCGCTGACCAGCCTCCTCACCCGGCGGGACTTTGCCAGAGGGAGGAGCATCTGATGGGTATCAAAACAGGGGGTCTATCGTCAGGTGGGCTGTGAGAATGTATATCTGGAGTTATTAACGTAGGTCACGCTTTTAGCGTGACAGATAATTGTCATGTGGAGGTCTGCGCCATCACACGTGACCTACAACAAAGACCCCCGGGGTTTTAACACTTCGCCATTTGGTGGGTTAAACCGGCAATGGTTGTTTGTATAAAGGTGGAATTTTGATTGAGAAACCCCGGGGGGCTGGTTTTAACGTAGCGACGCCCTGCCAGGGCGTTGCTATGGAATTGGATAGATAACTAAAGCCAATCACATTCTGCAGTTGATAATTTCATACAGCAATACAACCCGGGTCACAGCAGCAAAACGAAAACAACTCCCGCCAGCGCAGCGCTGAGGGTGCACATCAAATTGACCCCATCGTTGTTCAGCCAGGGCAACCCACGCACGTGTAGGGTGGGCTCCCCGCACGTATGGGTGGGGTGTTTTTCGGTGTGTTTGTCACAGGCCGGGCAGTGATACATCGCTTGCAGGGTGGCCCCCAGCAGGGAATCGACCAGCGCACCCACCAAACCTGCCCCGGTGATGGCCGTAAAGATGCGCCAGGCCCCCAGACCGCCTTGAGGTGCCCAGCCCAGGCGGCCAGCCCACACCGCCACACTTGCCACCAGCGCAGACCCGGCCAGCGCGGCCAGCGTCCCCACCAGGCTGATGGCGCCGGAGGTGCCCATGGGTACACGCCGCAGGTTGGTCAGTAAAACAGGCTGCCGGGGGTTGAGCACGCCCAACTCCGTGCCCCAGGTGTCGGCGTTGGCCCCAGCCAGGCCCGCCGAAAACGCCACCCACAGGAGGGGCATCAGTATGTAAGAGGGTGCGAATTGTTTGAGGATAAAAAAGCTCAGCGCTGCCACCCCGGCCAGGCCGCCGTTAGCAGCCACCTGCCATGCATCCCGGTTGGCGCCCTTGGCAAAATTGTCCCCGGTGCGGGCTTTTTTGGTCTTGAAGACCTTTGAGAGGGCGGTGGAGGTGATAAAAAAGGTCAGCATTACAGCAGCCCAACCAACACCGCCCAGGCCAAACACGACTGTTCCCAGCACGGCAGCCCCGATGGCGCCGCCCCGGTTGAGCGCGTGGGCGCGGTGGGCTGCATAGGCGATGACTACCGCGGTGAGCAGGCCGATTAAGAAATCAGCCATGGACGATCCCTGTTAACATCCAGCTAATGATAACTGAAAAACGATAATTGGACATAGAATCGGCGAAACTGAAGCCTGCGCAGGCAGGTATCTCCCCGAATAAAAATTTAGCAGCCTTGGGTTGTAGCGATAATCAAAAATATATCAGAAGACCAGCAGCAAACTTCCGATGGAGAGCAGCAAGCCGGTCACCGCGGAGGTCCCCCACAGCAGGTAGGCGGCGATTTTGCGGTCATCCCCCCGCCGGTAGAGCAGCGCACCAGCCCCCAGGTTGATCAACCAGATCAGGCCGTTGAGCACGGGCAGCAAGAGCAGGCGTTCCGCCGGCGCGGTACTGCCACGTTCCACCCACTGGATCACCTCCAGGTTTGGAACGGCGATGGCCGCACCTGCCAGGAGGACCAGGCCCACTGTAAAGCTCCCGATGATCAACCAGCGGCCGAGGGGGTCTTCCCACACCCGGCCGATGAACACGCGCGGATATACAGATTGGGCCTCCAGGGGCGTCAGGCTGCCCAGCTCGTTCACCCGCTGAAAGGTGGCCATGAACCCTTTTACGTTTTCCGGCGAAATGGCATACACGCGCTCCGGCGTGGCCACCAGGACGATGTGTTTTACCTCCGCGCTCAGGTATTCCACCGTCCCTAATTCGGCCACCATCCGCCTGCCCAAGACCGCGCCCGGCCAGCGCAACCAGGGCAGCGGCAGCCGGAAGCCGACCTCACGGGCTGGCCGCATCCACTCAATTGCGCTCAGGGGGATATCCTCGCGCCGTAATCCCCAGCGAATCATTAACCCCTCGCGGCGGAGGATGTAGGAGGCATTCTCCAGGGCGTACAGGCGGTACCCCAGCAAGGGCAGCGGCGCAAACAGCACCAGGGCGATGAGCATATCCAGTAAAAAGTTGACCCCCGACGGGTCCTGGGTGGCGCGGTAAAAGAAGTACGCGCCCACGCCCGCCAAAACCAGGATCAACCCAACCTGGAGGAGGGTGCCAGTTGTGCGTGGGGGAGAAAATTCATTTTCCATGTAATTTTTGCCGTTTTTTCTAACTTTCGGCTGCATAGACCGCCTCGGCCAGGGCCTGGCACACACTGACCACCATTTCTTCTGTCATCCTGCCCGAAAACGGGAGTGCCAGGCTGCGATTACCCAAATCCTCCGTGACGGGGAAGTCACCCGGCTGGAACCCGAACATGTTCATCATGTAGGGCTGCAGGTGGATGGGGGCAAAATACGGCCGCACGGGCACGCCACGCGCAGAAAGGATTTTGGCCAGCCGGTCCCGGTTGACGGACGGATCGACGCGGATGACGTACACGAACCAGCTGACCCGGGTGGTATCTGGCACCAGGTTCGGTGGAGAAACCGCTTTGATGCCCGACAGGTGCTGCTCATACCAATCCGCCACCCGTGCCCGGCTTGCAAGCAGCGCGTCCAAGCGGTCCATCTGGGCCAGCCCCAGCGCGGCACTCATCTCGTCCAGGCGGTAGTTATAGCCCAGGTGGGTGTGCTGCAGCCAGGTGTCGCCGGGTGCGCGGCCCTGATTGCGCAAGGCACGCATGAAATCTGCCGCATCCTGGTTATCTGTGATGATCATCCCGCCTTCTCCAGTGGTGATCTGCTTGTTGGGGTAGAAGGCAAACACACCGTAATCCCCCAGGGTGCCGGCCGACCGGCCTTTGTAGGCGCCACCCAGGGCTTCGCAGGAATCTTCGATCACGGCCAGGTTGTGTTGATTGGCAATGGCGTTGATCCGGTCATAATCTGCGGGTTGGCCGAACACATCTACGGGCAGGATCGCTTTGAGCAGCCCTGGCCGGTCCTGGTTGAAGTGGGGCAGGCGCCTGGGCAGCCAGCCTTGGGCCAGGTCGCCCCCCAGGCTTAAGTCTTCCACCGCGCGGGCCAGAAGTTCAGTATCGATATTGCCGGTGAGCGGGTCCACATCCACGAAGACCGGGATGGCTTTTTCGAACAGGATTACGTTGGCGGAGGCCACAAAGGAAAAGGGCGTCGTGAGGACCAGGTCGCCTGGGCTGATCCCCGCCGCGCGCACGCACAGGTGCAGTCCCGCGGTGCCCGAATTCACACCGATGGCATGGGCTGCGCCGGTCAGGTCACAAAAAGCGCGCTCGAAGGCATCAATTTTGGGCCCCATCGAAAGATTGGGGGTGTTGAGCACATCCTGCACGGCCTGGCGGTCGGCATCAGTGAGGTCAGGGGACGACATGGGGATTTTCATGGTTTATTTTCCATTCCGTCGAGGCGGGCGCAGGTGCCAGCCTAGATTTTTGTGCGATTTTCAGCGATGTAATTATACTGGCTATTGACGGATGAACACAAAAGACCCCGCACCGGCGGGGTCTTTAATCTTTTAAAATATGTCGGCTCAGGCTTTTACCGCCTCGACAGCCTTGTGGGCTGCACCCAGGCGCAGGGCCGCTTTGTTGGCCGGCAAAAACTTGTGATGCCGCTCAGGCAGGTGGTCCTCGAGGGCTTTATCAAGCTCATCCAGCGTAAGGATATCCGCATTGGCCAGCAGCGCACCCAGCATAACCATGTTGACGGCGCGTTTGCTGCCCGCTTCTTCTGCAATCTCGTTGGCTGGCAGGCTGACCACATTGATATCCTCCCGCTCTACCTCACGGTTGACCATGGAGGAATTTACCACCAGCACACCGCCTGGTTTGACCAGGTGTTCATATTTATCCAGAGAAGGCAGGTTCATGGCCAGCACCGCAGTGGGATTTTTGACAAAGGGCGAGCCAATTTCCTCATCGGAGATGACCACCGTGCAGTTGGCTGTCCCGCCGCGCATCTCTGGCCCGTAAGAGGGGATCCAGGTCACAGCTTTGCCCGTATCCATGCCGGCGTAGGCCAGCAGCTGTCCGGCAAATAACACGCCCTGACCGCCAAACCCAGCAATAATCACTTCTTGTTGCATACCTGAACCCTCCTTAATTCTTCAGCTCGGCCACCGCTGGCGCAACCTTGTAATCGCCCAGCGGATAGTAGGGTAACATGCGCTCTTCGATCCAATCGCGCGATTCCACCGGGGACAATCCCCAGTTGGTGGGGCAGGTCGAGAGCAGCTCAACCAGCGAGAAGCCCAAACCGTTTTTCTGCACTTCGAAGGCGGTGCGCACGGCTTTCTTCGCCCGCCGCACTTCGCGCACATTGTGCAGGCTGCGGCGCACCACGTAAACAGCGCCCTCCAGTGTGGCCAGCAGTTCGGCTGTTTGGATGGGGTGCCCCTGGCGTGAAACATCCCGGCCGGTGGGCGAGGAGGTGGTCACCTGCCCAGGCAGCGTGGTGGGGGCCATTTGGCCACCGGTCATGCCGTAATTGGCGTTATTGATGAAGATCACCGTCAGCAGTTCGCCGCGCGAAGCTGCGCCGACGATCTCACCCATGCCAATCGAGGCCAGGTCGCCATCGCCCTGGTAGGTGAACACCAGCCGCTCCGGCAGCACACGCTTGATGCCTGTGGCCATGGCCGGTGCGCGCCCGTGGGCGGCTTCCACAAAATCAATGTTGAAGTAATTGTAAGCAAACACCGAACAACCCACAGAGGCGACGCCAATCGTGTTGCCCACCTCGCCCATCTCTTCCAGCACTTCGCCTACCAGGCGGTGCGCCACACCGTGGGTGCAGCCAGGGCAGTAATGGGTCACTCGAGGGTCAAGCACTTCGGGTCGATCGTAAACGATCTTGGTCGGAACATCCATCATAACCATTCTAAATTTCTCCTTATCCTAACACGTCAGCCATGCGAGCCAGCCAGCGGTCACGGGGGTGACCCTCGGTGGTGAGGGGGCCAGCAACCAGGCGTTCGATCTCGGTCAGCACCTCGTCCGGGAAGGGCACCACCCCGCCCATCCGCCCGAAGAATTCAACGGGCACCCGGCCGCGCACCACCAGGCGAACATCTTCCAGCATTTGCCCGGCGTTCATCTCAACCACCAAAAAGCCTTTCACCTTATCCGTCAGCTCTTCCAGCACGGTTGTGGGGAAGGGGGCCAGGGTGATCGGCCGCAAGAGGCCAACCTTGATGCCTTTTTCCCGGGCTGCCCGCACAGCGGATAGTGAAATCCGGCCGGCGGTGCCGAAACCAACCACGACAAAATCGGCATCATCCAGGTAATAACCTTTGAAACGGACTTCCTTGGCCTCAATTTCCTGCCAGCGGGTCATCAACCGGTAATTCATCCGTTCCTGGGCGGGCGGGTCTAAGTTGATCGAGGTCAGGATGCGTTTTTCGCCTTCGTCTGTGCCGCGCACTGCCCAATCCGGGATCTCCGTTTTGAGGGGTTGCATGGGTGGGATTTCCGCTGGCTCCATCATCTGGCCCAGGCTGCCATCCAGCATAATGCACACCAGCGCGCGGTATTGATCGGCCAGATCGAAGGCCAGACTGGTCAGGTCGACCGCCTCCTGCACGCTGGCCGGGGCGAGGACGATCACGTGGTAATCGCCATGGCCACCGCCGTGTACGATCTGGTTATAGTCACCCTGGGCGGGGGCAATATTGCCCAAACCCGGGCCGCCACGTACCACGTCCACAAACACGGCGGGCACCTCGGTGCCGGCGATGTAAGAGAGGCCCTCCATCATCAGGCTGACGCCCGGGCTGGAGGACGAGGTCATCACACGCTTACCCGTGCAGGCCGTTCCGTAGACCATATTGATGGCCCCCAGCTCGCTTTCTGCCTGGACGAAGGGGCGCCCCAACTCTGGCATCCGGAAGGAGAGGTGCTCCAGCAATTCGGTTTGCGGCGTGATGGGGTAGCCGAAATACGCCTCAAGGCCGGCCCGTAAGGCAGCTTCACCGATGGCGGTATTGCCTTTGATCAGTTCTTTAGCCATCTTACGCCTCCACCTTCTGTTGAGCGTAACGATAAACGGTAATGGCGGCATCGGGGCACACCACTGCGCAAATTTGGCAGCCCGTGCAGGCATCTGGATTGACCATGTACGCCGGGTGATACCCTTTGGGGGTCAGCCGGGTCATATCCAGCGCCAGCACGTCATGCGGGCAATCCGTCACGCACAACTCGCATGCCTTACAATACAACTCGTTGACTTCAATATATCCCTTCGCGGGCATTAACAAGCCTCCTTTGTTGGTAACAGGTCACTGTCCCGGGTGATGAGGTGAGGTTGCTCTCGGGACTTGCCACTTTAGTATACTCCAAATCGCGCCCGCTCCTGCCCTTGCGGCGCCACTGCTTATCATAAATTTTGGGTGATATTGATCAATATTTGTCCCCATTGGGGGTGTGGATGCGCTCAAATAATTGGCGCAAGTCCTCCACCAGGGCTGGGTTATGCGCCTGCAGCAGGTCAATATAAGCTGCCCCGCCGGCATAAAAGGTCACCCGGCTGAAGGGGGGTACCAGGCCGATTATATTTTCGGTCAGACCCAATTGCGCCCGGAGGTGGTTTTCAACCCAGCGGGCAAAACCTTCCTTCCACTCCTGCCACACCATGTATTCAAAATCGTGCCGCCCCAGGTAAGTCTTCAACGCTTTGCGTGTGTTTGAAATCTGCTGCATGTCTTCCCTATCTGCAGCTTCTAAAAAGCCCTGGTAGCCGCGTTGGAAGGAACGGGCTTGATAGGGAAAGGGATGCTCGATCTCCCACATCACATCGCCCTGTTCCTCTGCCAGCTTAGCGACATCTAGCTTCGCTTTAAGATCCTGCTCACAGGTCTCATACTGGTAGCAGTGTACAAATTCGTGCAGGACCGTCACATACCCCGCCAGGGTGTCAAACACGTCCGGCGTGACCACGCAGGTAATGCGTCCACTATAATCGGCCAGCTGGAAGGCAGCCCGGATGCCTGTGGGGATTGGCATGGGCGTGGGTGCGGTCTTGATAAATTTATACTGGGGGGTGTTGGCCGCGACATCAAAGATCAGAAATTCATCGCCAACCACGACCGCGATGGGATACAGGTGGCGTACGGCCGGGTTGAACCCCGCCACCGCCTGGTGGATGGGGATTAGCTGGTTGATTTGTTCCAGGTAAGCTTCCATCACTAACCGATCGCTGTAAGTGACTGTGATGCTTAATTGTAATGGCATTTTGAGAGGGCTGGGTGCATGTGACCCCGAGCGGTAGGGCTGATCACGTCACGGCTTGATGGTAAAATTCAGGCAACACCCGAATTTTTCAGGAGAAATCCCATGCCAGAAGCAGTGATCATCGATGCGCTCAGAACCCCCATCGGTAACCTGGGCGGCGCGCTGGCCGCCATCCGCCCGGACGACCTGGCTGCGCACGTCATCCAGGCCTTGGTGGCGCGCAACGACCTGGACCCCACCCTAATCGAGGAAGTCTACCTGGGCTGTGCTAACCAGGCCGGCGAGGACAACCGCAACATCGCCCGCATGGCCGCGCTGCTGGCAGGACTGCCTGTCTCCGTGCCGGCAGTGACGGTCAACCGCCTGTGCGCCTCGGGCTTAACTGCGCTCAACCTGGCCGCCCGCGCTATCCGCGCGGAGGATGGCGAGGCCTTCATTGTGGGCGGCGTTGAGAGCATGAGCCGCGCACCCTACGCCCTGCCCAAGCCAGTGGGTTTGGGGGGCAACCTGACAGCCTACGACACAGCCCTGGGCTGGCGCTTTGTCAACCCGCGCCTGGAGGCTGTCTATGGGGCTGAGCCGATGGGGGTCACAGCCGAAAACCTCACCGAGCTGACCGGTATCACCCGCGAGGCGCAGGACGAATTTGCCCTGGCCAGCCACCAGCGTGCCATTGCGGCCATTGATGCGGGCAAGTTTGCCGAGGAGGTCCTGCCGGTGAATGTTCCCCAGCGCAAGGGGGAGCCTATCCCCTTTGCCATTGACGAGCGCCCCCGCCGGGATACCTCGCTGGAGGCCCTCAGCCGGCTAAAACCGGTTTTCAAACCGGGCGGGACTGTCACCGCTGGCAACAGCTCCGGCCTAAGCGACGGCGCGGCAGTTCTGCTGGTCATGCGGGCGGAGACCGCGGCCAGGTTAGGCTATCAACCCATGGCGCGGGTGGTCAGCATGGCTTCTGCCGGTGTGCCGCCGCGTATCATGGGCACCGGGCCGATCCCGGCGACCGAAAAGGCGCTGGCGCGAGCGGGGTTAACGATTGGAGATATTCAACTGGCAGAGGTCAATGAGGCCTTTGCCGTGCAAGCCCTGACCGTGATGCAGGGGCTGGGCTTGCCCCATGCGATCACCAACGTCAACGGCGGGGCGGTGGCCCTGGGGCACCCCCTGGGCTGCTCGGGGGCGCGCATCCTCACCACCCTGCTGCACGAGATGCGCCGCAGGGCGGATTCCGCCGTTAGGCCTTTCTACGGGCTGGCGACGCTGTGTGTGGGCGTCGGCCAGGGGGAAGCCACCATCGTTGAGTGGCTGGACTGAGCTCAGCTTTCTTCGCCATTCCCCAACGCGCTGGCGATCAAATCCTGAATGCGCCCCACCATGCTGACCGGGTCGGGGTGCAGGCCTTCCACCAGCAGTGCATTTTCAAAGAGCTGCTCTGCCGCCAGGTCAAATTTGGGGTCTGCCGGGCGCAGGGCTGCCAGCCGGCGCAGGATGGGGTGTTTCGGGTTCAGTTCCAGCACCTTTTTGGGAATCTCAAAGTCCTTATCCATCAACCGGTACGCGCGCTGGACGGATTGATCCGGCGCGCCTTCAGCGTCCACCAGCCGGGCGGGGGATTGTGAGCGGCGCGTGGAGGTGCGCACATCGCTGACCCGCTCGCCCAGCAGCGACTTGAAGCGCACGATCAGGTCGGCCACGGCGGCTTGGTCAATCCCAGGAGACTCGTCTTCAGCGAGAGTTTCCGTTTCATCTTCAGGCAGCTCAGCTTCGGCTACATTGACCAGCGGATGGTCTTGATAGGCTTTGAGCTGCATGAGCATGAAGGGATCCACCGGGTCGGTGAGTGTCAGCACTTCGATCCCTGCCGCTCGGAAGGCATCCATATGCGGGGAAAAGCGCACCGCACTGGGTTCATCGCCCAGGAAGTAGTAGATCTCCTTCTGCTCAGGGTCTGCCCGGTCGAGGTACGCATCCAATGAAGACCAGCCGGTCGGGTCCTGATCGGTGTGGAAACGCAGCAGGGGGAATAGCTTCTCGGGCGCGTCCTGTTCGATGGCGACGCCCTCTTTGAGCAGGTTGCCGTAGGTCTCCCAAAAAGTCTGGTATTTTTCGGGGTCCGCCTGGCCAAGGTCGGTGAGGGCATCCAGGACCTTGCCGGTTACCAGGCGTTTGAGGCCTGCCATCACCCGGTTGGACTGTACCGTCTCCCGCGAGACGTTGAGGGGCAGGTCTTCTGAGTCGACCACGCCCTGCACGAAGTTGAAATAGGGCGGCAGGAGGTCAGTGCAAAATTCCTGGATGAGCACCTTGCGGGCATACAGCTTCAGCCCCGGTTCCTTACGCGGCGAGAACACCAGGCTGCGCGGGTCGGAGGGGATGTAGAGCAGGGCATACATCTGCACCGGTGCATCGACAGCCATATGGGCGTGAACTAAGGGGTCGCTGAAGTCCAGGGTGAGCTGTTTGTAGAACTCGCTGTAGGCGTCTGCTTCCACCTCGCGGGGGGAGAGGCGCCACAAGGCCGTCTGGCGGTTGATGGGTTCATCCCCGTTGTTGAGGTAGATGGGGTACTGGATGAAGTCGGAATGGCGTTTGATGATCTGGCGCAAGCGGGAGTCATCCAGATATTCGCGGGCGTCTGCCTTGAGCGTGATGCGTACCTCGGTGCCGCGCTGTTCACGCTCGCCACTTGTGAGGGTGTAGGTGTCCTCACCGGCGGCCTGCCAGGCGGCGGACTCGGCATCCGGGCGGTAGGACCGCGAGACCACCTCGATCGATTCCGCCACCATGAAGGCGGCGTAGAAGCCCACGCCGAACTGGCCGATGATCTCGGCCAGGTTGTGCTCGCTGCCCCGGGCGGCATCCACAAAAGCCCGGGCGCCGGAGTGGGCGATGGTGCCCAGGTTTTCGATCAGCTCGTCGCGGGTCATCCCCACGCCAGTGTCCTCGATGATCAGCAGGCCGGCATCGGGTTCGGTTCGGATGCGGATCTCGGGCGTGAGGTCGGGGTTGTGGACGTCCCGGTCGGTGAGCATGACGAAATCGAGCCGTGCCAGCGCGTCGGAGGCGTTGGAGATCAGCTCGCGCAGGAAGATCTCGCGCTCGGTGTAGAGGGAATGGATGAGGATGTTTAATAATTGCTGGGTTTCGGCCTTGAAGGGGATCGGCTGGCCTTCGACGGGTATGGTTGGTTTTGTCATGGTGATTGATGCCCTTTCAGATAATGGTTTTGCTATTGCAGTTAATATAATGGCTTTTAATAAGAATTGTATCAGAACGGAAAGGGATAATGTAATTTTATGGCACCGCCCAGCCTAGATGAAGAAAACCCCCAATGATGTCGTGGCATCTGCAATGTATCCCCCGAGATTGCTGCGTTTCACTTGCAATGAAAAATATTAAACTGGGGGTAAAGCTTTTAAGAGTGTTCTTTTCCTTACAAAATGCTGCTCAGGCAGGTCGCTACGCTGTTGTTTCTTTCGTGAGGGAAAGAATTTTTGACTAAGCAAGTGTGGTTTGCGGTGCTGCACAGCCGCCCTGGGCGCATTCCCCCGAATACCTGCCCCTAATTGCCAGGTACCGCCCTACACAAACAAATCCTCGCGCTCGAATTTTTCATCCAGCTTCGAGAGGCTGAAGGAGGCCAGGGCACCCAACAGGAACAGCAGCGCGCACCACACGATATCCCACCCCGTGACGCCTTTCGGGATGATGACGATCGTTGACCCCACCACCACGCCGAGGATCAGGTGATACATCACGGTGTAGAACTTCTTGAACAGCCAAGCGATCGGTTTGGCCAATCCCAGCACGATGATCAGGCCGCCCAGCCCAAGGGGGACCGCCACACCAAGGTTTAGTTCGCTTAAGCCAGCGGCCATGGCATGATAAATGCCGAAATAGATCAGGAAGTTGGAGGGGCTCAGGCCCGGCACGACCACGCCCAACCCGATCAGGGCGCCGCTCAGCAGCCAGGTGCCAAAGGATGGGGTCAACTGCACCGGGTTGATGGTGTCTATC
>JBLRWR010000023.1:0-15909 GCA_047921135.1 Candidatus Brevefilum sp. | reverse complement strand
CCTTATTTCGTGTTATTTTGTTTATTGATTATAATTTTACAAAATTTGGCTCGAATAATCTATTTTTGTATAAGCTTTAACATGTGAACTTAATCATTATAAGAATTTAATCTAAAAAGGGCAAGTCGCACGGTCTCATTTGGTAAAATACAAAGGTGTATTTCAGATTAATCTCAAAAATCCACAAGTTCAGATCGATAAGAACTCTAACTAAAAATTCTTCTGACCTCTTTGGTCGATCATAAGGTTTTACATGAAAATTCCCTGCCAAATAATCCTCTTTGATATGGATGGTGTCTTGTTGGAGCCAAGGGGCTACTATATAGCTTTGCGCACGTCTGTTCAGCGGATTGGCATGGCATTAGGTGCACCCCAAGTGCAGATTACCGAGGAGCAAATCGCCCGTTTTGAAGCTGCCCATGTGACAAACGAATGGGATACGCTTGCCATCTGTTCCGCCATAATCCTGGTCCATCTTTGGCGCTATGAACCTACGCTGCGGATCGACGAAATCAAGCCGCGAACACCCGTAATCCCGTATGAAAGCCCAGACTTTGATCACTTTTTGGATCAACTGACTGATGGAGGCCAGTTGCCAGGTCTTGCCGCTTATGACACCATTTGTGCCCAAACACCATGGTTGGATCACAGCCAGAAAACCCACCTGAAGATGATCTTGGAAAATTGCCGTAATGTTTACAGCTCTCCAACGCTTCCAGCGTATCTGGAAACTGTATTAGGCAGTCAATTATTTCATGAATGCTACGGTTTAGAGCCCCAATTTGGCATAGAGGGCTGCTTAACACAATATGATCGGCCGATCATTACATCTCGTAAACACACCGAACTGCTTGAGTGGCTGGTTAGACCGAACCATTATGCTGGAATCATGACCAACCGCCCCAACCAAACACCAGATGGCTACGTAAGTCCCCCAGAGGCCGAGCTCGGCCTTAGATTAGTTGACTTTGAGAGTCTACCCTTCATTGGCTCAGGTACATTGGCCTGGTTTGCCATTCGTCATACTCAATATCCTGCTCACACGTACGCAAAACCGCATCCCGCCCATTTTTTATCATTAATACAATTCATCCTGGGCAAGGAACTTGTTGATGCACTGCAAACTGCGGTTGATTTATGTGAAGGCAATGGCAACCCTCTGGACTGGCAAGACCTTGATGGCGCGCAGATAATCATTTTTGAAGATTCGACCAAAGGACTGCTCTCTGGCTTAGAATCCCAAAAAATCCTGCAGCGCCTCGGGTTTTATGTTGACCTCAAATTAATTGGCGTCTCTACCAATCCGATCAAATTAAATGCCCTGGAGCCAATTACGACTTACAACATCGCGAATATTAACCACATCAACTGGAATACAGTCTTTTTGTGATATGATCAACAAGTAGCATGCCAGGAAAAAGTTATCACCCACCCTGAAAGGTTTTACATGAACGCAGAAAAAATAAATTCAGAGAACAAAGATAAAAAGGAACAACCCACACCAGCAATTATCGAAGAAACAGCCTCTGTCACCCAGCATTCGATCCAAATTAATGGCGAAGCGCTGGAATACACCGTCACAACCGGAACAATCGTCCTAAAAGAAGAGGATGTTGAACATGGCGAGAAGCAAAAAGCAAGTATTTTCTACATTGCCTATACGAAAAAGCCCGATAATACTGAGAGACCTGTGACCTTTTCCTTTAATGGCGGCCCGGGGTCCTCTTCCGTGTGGCTGCATTTAGGTCTTTTAGGACCAAAACGTGTCTTGATGGATGATGAGGGGCAACCTATCGGTCCACCCCATCAATTGGTTGACAATGCCTACACCCTCCTGGATCAAACAGACCTGGTGTTTATCGACCCCGTCAGCACCGGGTACAGCCGGACAGTACCCAAGGAAAAACCCGAACAGTTCCACAGCGTTAAAAAGGACATAGAATCGGTCAGTGAATTTATCCGTATCTGGACCACCCGGAATAAACGCTGGACCTCACCAAAATTTATTATTGGCGAAAGTTATGGCACAACCCGGGCGGCAGGACTGGCAGGCCATTTACAGCAGCGCCATGGGATGTATTTGAATGGCATCATGTTTGTTTCCTCCATTCTAAATTTCCTCACAGCCAGCTTTGATGAGGGCAATGACCTGCCCTACATTTTGTTCTTGCCCACCTACACAGCCTCAGCCTGGTATCATCACAAATTACCGGACGATCTGCAGGCGGATCTGGCGAGCGCGGTTCAAGCCGCCCGTGAATTTGCCCTCGGAGATTACACCTTGGCGTTAATGAAAGGCAGAGGTTTGAGCGTAAAAGAAAGAAAACAGGTTATCACCCAGCTTTCTCGACTGACCGGCCTTTCAGAGACCTATATTGAAGGATCCAATTTGCGCATCAATATACACCGATTTTGTAAAGAACTGCTCCGCGATGAAGGGTTCACGGTTGGTCGCTTTGACAGCCGTTATAAGGGTGTGGATAAAGACCAGGTAGGCGAGCGTTTTGAAATGGATCCCAGTTATGCGGTCATTTTAGGGCCCTATACAGCCTGTATGTACGATTATCTGCGGCGTGACCTGGCCTATGAAACGGATCTACCCTATGAAATCCTCAAGTCTCTGTACCAAAGCTGGAAATATGAGGATTATCAGAACCATTATGTCAACACCGCAAAAGATTTAAGGCAAGGCTTTCAGCTGCATCCAGACCTTAAGGTGATCGTATGCAATGGTTATTATGACCTGGCTACGCCTTTCTTAGCTACCGAATACACATTTGACCACCTCCCTCTGCCCGAAAAACAAGCCGAACATATCAAAATGGCTTACTATGAAGCGGGCCATATGATGTATCTGCATAAACCTTCCCTGGAGCAGTTATCGCGAGATTTAAAAGACTTTATTGCCAATTCTGTCTGAACAGGAATTTCGTTATCATTGGGGAAATCAATGAAATAAATATCCGTACCTGGCAAAAAACCCTACTCTGGTAGGGTTCGGATATGTTTTCTGCATGTTAAACTAAAGTATGCAGAACTTTTTTAAAGTTCAATGGATTGCCAGACGATTGGGGGTTAGGGTATGACTGCGCAAATTACTGAACTGAGTTTTGTCGGCTATACTCAACAAAACTCACACGATGATTTGAGTAAGCAGGCCATAACGCTATTAAGAGCTGGAAATTACCAAACCTGCCTGGAATATTTACACGCCCAACCGCTCAGCCTGGTGGAAAGTTCAGCCCAGGTTTTGGTTTATTTGGCTACAGCTATGCTGTTCAGTGAGTATCCACGGGAAAAGATCTTCTCAGTGCTGTCAAGCGCAGAAAGCCAGGACGATGCTGAACGGGTAGCCGGTGAAATTGCGGCAATCCGGGCGATCATCTACAGCTACACGGAAGACCCCGAGGAGGGAATCAGGCAAGCAAAACGGGCATTCCAGTTGATCAACCCGAAAAACACTTTCTTTAGAAACATTGTAGAACGCAACCTGGGTGTGGCCTATACCATTAAAAATGATTTGCAAAACGCAAATTATTGGTTAGAACGACTGCTGATGTCGAGCTATCAGCTAAAAGATTGGGGTGGCGTTCTGGCAGCGTATAACTATTTAACCTTCATCCGCAAGGTTCAGGGACGGTTGCGAGAAGCACAGATCATTTACAAAAAAGCATTGACCTTCATTGCTGATCACGGTTTGGAACAAATGCCACACAGTATAAAAATTATTTCGGGTTACGGCCATTTGTTAATGTATTGGCATCATCATGAAGAAGCAAAAGCATTTTTCCAAAAGGCCATCCAGCTTGCTGGGCAGACAGACATAACCTACGCCTATACAGCTTATCAGCACCTGTGTGAAACTTACATCAGGGAACACAATTTTAGTGCCGCGCAGGCCACATTGGATAAAATTCAGCATTGCATCCAGGGCAAACAAGATCTATACGAAAAAATTCACCTTGATCATACGAAGCGGCTTGAAACACATTTACATTTGGAGACAGGCAGCTTTGAACAGGCAAATGAATGGCTCATTTCAAGCGGGTTCGATCGTATTCAACCCAATAAACTTTTTGCGCATTTCGGCTATGAACTTGGCTTGACCCTGCACATCGCCTCCCGTATTTACCTGCTCAAAGGCATGCCGGACCGTGCAATTGAAGTTCTCAAGGCGGCAATCCCGCCATTTATCCACCAAGGAGCACATTCCTACTTGATCAGGGCGCTGACCGCTCTGGCGGTGGCTTATGTACACATTGATCAACACCAGTTAGCCTTTAACACTTTTGAGAGAGCAGTAGGGTTAGCCCAAGCCGAAGATAACGTGGGCGATTTCTTGTTGATGGGTCGATCTCTGATCCCGCTATTAAAACTGACGATGCAGCAAGACAACCTGGCCGAATTCTCATTTCGGCTGATTAACCTTTTAAGTGTAAGCTTTGTTGAAAGAAAAAAGCTGACTAACAGCAAAAAACATAACTCTGCCCTGAGCTCAAGAGAGCTCGATGTTCTAAGCTTGATCGCAGACGGGATGACCAGCCGTGAAATTGCTCAGACTTTATTTCTCTCAAGAAATACAATCAAGAGCCATAGAAGCAATATTTATCGCAAGCTTGAAGTTGGAACTCGCGAACAAGCCATCAACAAAGCCCATCTGCTGGGCATTTTGGCCAAACATTCAGACACACATTCCTGGCGAGTGACATAGACTGGCACGTTGGTTTCATTTCTATCTCCTTTCGTTTGAACTCCGGTGACGATTACCGGAGTTCAAAAATTAACCAGCATTATACGAGATTTGATCCATTTCTATTGACAACGTGCAAGAAAATTTGATATAGTGTTGATACCGGTCACGATAACGGTGCCGACACCGGTATCGAAACGGTTGTGGTCACGATAGGAGGATGCTATGCGCCATCAAAAGCGAATTACCATTGCCGATGTAGCTCGAAAAGCAGGGGTCTCAAAACAAACCGTGTCCCGCGTGATCAACGATAAACCAGATGTCGCACCACAAACGCGTAAGCGCATCCAGGACCTAATGAAAGCCATGGGATACGCCCCCGATCCGATCGCCCGCTCAATGAAGGGCAGCACTTACACCCTGGGCTGCATCACACCCAATCTATCCGATTTTAATCTTGCCACCATTGTTCAGGCTGCTCAAAAAGAAGCCCATGAGCAGGGGTTTTTTACGCTTGTTGCCAGTGCAGCGTCAGAAATTGACTTCTTGCCTCTTTTAAATGAAATGATCAACCGCCGTGTTGATGGATTGCTCATTATCAATCCCCGGGATGACAACCGCTATCAGCACATTCTCCCCTTGTTAGCAGAGGGAATGCCAACCGTATACATAAAAAACATGCCGGGTGAAGAGCGTGTAACCGCAATCTGTTTAGATGATGAACTCGGGGGAACCCTTGCGACCCAATACCTCTTGTCCTTAGGACACACCTCCATTGTGACAATCCTCGGACCAGAAAATGAAGAGTGCACCCAAAAACGGCTGGCTGGCTATAAAAGTGCATTGTATGAAGCTGGCATAGCCGTTGATGAGCGACTGATTTTGAATGGTGACTGGACAGCAGAATCGGGGAGAGCAGCGATCACCAAATTACTGCGGTACGATGTTCGTTTTTCAGCCATATTTGCACAAAATGACTGGATGGCCATAGGGGCCATGCGAGCGCTGCGAGAAAATGGGCTTCAAATCCCAGGGCACATCTCCATTGTTGGCTATGATGACCTGCCTATCACCTCTTTTATTGACCCGCCCCTGACCACCATCCGTCAGCCGATCGAGCAATTTGGGGGAATTGCAGCCAAAATGTTGATCGATCACATCAAACTACCTCATACACAGCCTCAAATCATCAAACTGGACCCCACCCTGGTGATTAGAGAAACTTGCACACCCTATTAGCCAGCGGAAAAGCCGGGGTAATACGCTAAATTAAAGGATTGAATAATGATTGATACGCGAAAAGACCATATTATCTCTGTTTACAAACAACAATTTTCATCCACCCCTGAAAAATTCGTTACGGCACCAGGCAGAATAAATTTGATTGGCGAACATACGGATTACTCTGAAGGATTTGTTCTGCCGGTGGCTATTGACCGTGATGTCATGATTGCTTTTTCACCCAGGCAGGACGACCGTGTGCAGGTATTTTCCATGGATTTTGATCAAAAACTCGAAATCGATGTAACCAACCTAGGGAAAAGCACCAGTGGCTGGATGAACTATATCAGAGGTATGGCTTGGGCTTTGAACGACGCTGGTTATCGTCTGTCTGGTTGGCAAGGGGTTGTCTCGGGAAATATTCCTATCGGCGCAGGCCTGTCTTCCTCTGCAGCGCTAGAAGTCGCGGCAGGGAAAACATTTTGCGAGGTCACAAACCAGGGGATCAGCCCAACGCAATTGGCTTTGCTGGCTCAAAAGGCAGAAAAGGATTGGGTAGGCGTCAGCGTGGGCATTATGGACCAGCTCATTTCAGCTGCCGGAAAAGCACAGCATGCCATGTTGCTCGACTGCAGGTCACTGGACATGGATTTTGTCCCCATACCTGAGGGAATCAGCTTCATTGTGTTGGATACCCTCACCCGGCGAGAGCTCACCCATTCTGAATATAACACCCGGCACGCAGAAGTTAATCAATCTGAACAATTTCTGGGCGTGCAAAGCTTGCGCGATGCAAACTGTGACCATTTACAGGAACACCACAACAATATGCCAAAAGTCTTGTATCGACGGGCAAAGCATGTCATTAGTGAAAACGAACGCGTGGGTCAATTTGTTCATGCAATGCGAAATTCAGAAATAACCCGAATGGGCGAGCTGATCAATGCCAGTCACGCCAGTTTGAGAGATGATTTTGAAGTTTCAAGTGACGCCCTGAACCTGATGGTGGAATTAGCGCAAAATCATAAACAGTGTTTAGGCGCGCGCATGATGGGCGCCGGGTTTGGCGGATGCGCCCTGGCCATGATTCAAGAAGGGGATGAGGACGCCTTTGCAAGCGAAATTGGTCTTGCCTATCAGCAAGTATCCGGGTTAACGCCCAACATTTTTCCAGTGAACAGCGTCTCTGGCGTTAGGGCTGAGCCATTCATCAATCCAGAATAGGTTGATTCAATCAACAGAAAAGAAGATCATTCGCAGGGTGATGTAGATAAAATATAAAGCAATCAGGTAATATGCAACCCATTTACCTAATTTGCCTTTATTAAACCAGAGGACAACCCACAAAATCGCACCAGTGATCGTTTCCCAGGGCAAGTCCCAAACGACCAGCGGGCGCGGCACCCAGTAGGTGCTGATTATAGCGCCGCCGCCAATCGCGACCAACGGATTGGTGATATTGCTGCCTATCAGCGTTCCCAAGGGGATGCCGCTGTCGCCGTGCCTGACACCCGAGATGGCCGTGATCAGTTCCGGTAAGGCAGAGGCGATGCCCAGGGTAAGCACGCCAATCAATGAACCGCCAACGCCAGTTTGTTCAACCACGACCTCTGTCACCTGTAAAGCCACCATGGCACTGCCTACGGTGATCAATAGCGCAGCCAGGGCAATAAAGCTGTCCCGATAAGCTTCCTTAGCGTTCTGCGGGATGCCCTCAGGTGTTTCGCCGGTTTCAGTGAAACCATGATCTTCTGCTTTATAGTGCTTGCGTTCGTCGACATACAGGTAATACATATAGGCAATAAACGAACCAAACAGGATTAACCCGTCGATTCGTGAATACTCACCATCAATGCCTAATATAATACACATCAGCGTCGTTATGATCATCGGCAGCATCGTTTTCCACAGGAAATACCGCTTGAAGTGTAATTTTCCTGCGATTAATACCACGATGGCCATAATCAAAGTTTGTTGAACCACATCGGAACCGATATTCGCGCCCAAAACCACTGCAGAGCTGACTTCATAATCCAAAGCACCGCTCAATATGCCGACCGACGCTGTGAAATGTGCAGCAATTTCGGGGATGCTGGTTGCCAGCGCAACAACTGTCACGCCCACGAACGTGGTCGATAAGCGAAAGTAACCGGCCAGACCAGTCAATTTGTTAACAGCGACATTTGATGCAACAACCAGGACGATAATCGAAAGCGTCCCAAATAATATCTGGTTGAATAAACTTTGAGAAACAAAACCCAACATAATGACTAACCTCACATTGAAATTATTAAAAAATTAAACAAAAAATAATCAAGGGCACAGAACCTTGCCCCAGATTATTGTGTTTTCAGTCAAATCCCAAGGTGGTTCTGCGCGCCGAATTATTCCTGATCTCTCCTATCAGGATCATCTTGCACAGGCGAATAAAACTCTTGAAATTTGTCCATCGATTTGCTTATATTACGATCTTTTTAACTATTTATAAACCGGTGGTGATTATAGTCCATGTGCTATAACCTGTCAATCATACCAATGCTAACATTGGGTTAATAAGGAAATCTTTATCTGGGTTAATATGAAGTGCATTAATTCCTGTCAAGTTCGTCCACACTTCACAGTTGTCTATCGCCTAAAAGCGCCGGAGTGCCTCTTGTAGGCCATATTCAAATAGATCCTGGAAGACAATGGGATCAATCAGGTAGATGATGGCAAATGAGGTCACAAAAATGATAGCTGCCAACCACTTGGTGTAAATGCCTCTCGTCCGGGTATACAGGATCACAGAAAGGGCTGCCATCACCGTTGGTCCTACTATTCGTAAATCACCTAAAGGCACCCAGTACCCGCCAATTAGCTGCCGCTCAGAGCCAAAAAATTCAGCCAGGTTGAATTGGATATTGAACAATACCAGGATGATTTCAGCAAACAGGACGACTACCAGAACAATCGAGGCGGTTTTGGTTGATTTTCCCTCTGTGCGATAAGCTTCATAAATCGCCGTTGGAATCAATAGAATGATTGGAATCAGGGGTTGTTTGAATATGAATCCCAGAATGATGCCAATAATCGCAATCACCATGAATAATGTACATAGGTGCGGCGCATACTTGGTTGGTTTAGCCATAAGACACTTCCTTGAATCTAAACGTAGTTTATTGTAAACAATGACGACACCCAGAGTATAACATATAGTTTTGTTGAAATAAATGCGTATATATTCGAACATTACAGAGAACGCATTATCTATTAAGAGGTGATTTGTATGAAAATAGCAATACCAGATAAATCCTAATATAATGAGACCTAGAAGCCCTTTTTTACAGAATGGTTGAACATGCAAACAGCAAATTCAATTTATCAGCAGGCAATGCAACCCTGGCCTGCGCTGGCTGATGCTGGCAAACGTATAAAACTGACCGGATCAGATCTGGAACTTTATTATTTTGAAGCGGGTGAGCATAACCACAAACATCTGTTAATGGTGCACGGACTGGGTGACGAGGCGGATACCTGGCGCCACATCTTCCTGCCGCTCTCAACGGATTATCATGTGCTCGCACTCGATTTACCGGGGTTTGGCCGCTCAGACCAGCCAGATTTAAAATACACCCCTATATTTATGATTGAAGCACTAACGGGATTACTGGATCAGCTCAACATCCCCAATGTAACCGTATTTGGCAGTTCTCTGGGTGGCATCCTGGCACATGCCATGGCCCTCACCCACCCAAAGCGCGTCACCGGCCTGGTATTGGTGGGTGGCGCGATGCTCCAATCAGAACCGACGCAGGATTGGGCCCTGAGGTTAATGCGCCTGCCGCTGATTGGCGAATGGCTCTATACCAGGCTGAGGAAAGACCCTAATGCCGCCTTCGCGTCCTTGCGCAGTGTGTATCACCAGCTTGATTCAATGCCCGAAGCAGACCGTGATTTTCTTTTTACCCGGGTGAATCAACGGGTGTGGAGCGACGAACAACGCCGAGCGTACTTCTCAACGCTCAGACAGCTTGCGCCATGGTTAAAACGCAATCAGTCTGACTGGAAGGTTAAACTTCCACAACTGCGGACGCCAACCCTGGTCGTCAGGGGCGAATACGACAGCTTGTATTCAGAGGCAAACGCCGATGCACTGGTTGAAATGCAACCAAACGCAACCAAAGCGATAATCCCAAATGCAGGACACCTGCCCCACCAAGAACAACCAGAGGATTTTTTGCAGACTATCAAGCCTTGGCTGGGCGACCATTAATTGAACTGCCAAAAAAAGAGCAGTGATTACACTGCTCTTTTTATGATTTATCTGGTTAGATTAGGATTGCTTATTGAGATACATCTCATAACCCATTTGTTCAATTTGATCAAGTTGTTCTTCAATCCAGTCCACATGGTCTTCTTCGTCTGTGAGGATCGATTCAAGCAGCATTTTGGTGCCATTATCGCCAAGTTCAGAGGATTGAGCAATGGCTGCATTGTATACTTTTACGGCTTCTATTTCGGCTTCATGGTCATATTTGAATTGTTTGAGAACAGATTCGCCAATGTGAATTTTGTTCAATACTGATACAACAGGCATTCCCTCAAGATACAGAATGCGTCCGATCAAACGCTCTGCGTGTTTCATTTCTACGATGGCACGCTTTTCAATTGCTTCATGTAAGCGATCATAACCCCAATCCTCACACATCTCGCTATGGAGAATGTATTGGTTAATTGCCGTCAGTTCTTCTGCTAAGAGCTCGTTGAGGGTCTCGATGATTTCTGGTTTACCTTTCATGTGGTTAATTCCTCCTTCAGGAAATAGTTGATATTGAATTCTAATGTGATTTTACTTGAAAAACCCATATATTTCAAAAAATTATCCAAGTTTATCAATTGACATATTACCCAAATCACACAAAATCACTTGAATTATTTAATATGCGTTGGATATTGGGAAGAATTTAAGCATAATTGGCTGTGGATTCCCAAAGAAACAGCATGTATATTATATACTAATCAAAAGTCAGGGCTTCCTGTAAGATCGCCTGGATTGCAGGCACATTGGGAAGCAGAACACTGGCGCCTGCTGCTGTGGTCCAGCTTGTGGTTTCGTTGGGGCCAATAGTGAAGCGTCTGACTTCATCGCTGCTGATATTGTTGGCAAACCTGACCATCGGCAAGATTTGATCCGGATTGATGTTGCTCTCCACCTGTGATTCAAAAATATCCAACAGGATGGGCATTTTTAACAAACCACCTGGGCTGATCGCCTTCTCGAAAATCGCCTTAGTTACCTCCTGGTTGCGCCGCATGCGGTCAAAATCACTGGAGTTATAGCGGGCACGGACGTACCATAAAGCCCAATCGCGATTCATGCTCACGGTTCCCGGGTAAACCTCACACCATTTATTCGGATTGAGGTAGGTTTCACATAAATCACCCGTGTACTTATCGGTAGTGACCTCAATTCCACCCAAAACATCAATGACCTCCATGAAACCCTGCATGTCGATCAGTGCATATTGAGTCGGGTAGACGCCAAAGTTAGTTTGGAGTGTATCTGCCAGTAACTGATATCCGCCTGTTTGCATAACCGTATTGATGCGTTGTTCACCATACCCCGGGATGGACACCCACAGGTCGCGGGGGAAGGAGACCAAGCTCGCCTTACCAGTCGCCCCATCAATCGCTAACAGCATGAGTGTATCGGTTCTAAATCCTGCTCCAGGTCGGTAATCTGTTCCCAGGATCATGTATAACCGAACTCCTGAAAATTGGTCTAAATCCATCACGCCAGGGTTGACCGATGGCTTTGGCGCTAACAGAGCGGTGCCCTCCTCATAACCATCAAGCAATTGGAAGAAGGGTATCATCGACCGAAAGCGGGTGGCACCAAGGTAAATCGCCGTTGAAGAGACGACAAAAATCGCGAATAGAATTGTTAACAAGAATGCCTGTCTGCGCAGGCGTCTTTGATTTGTTTTCATCAGAATTTATTCTCCAAAATGAATTGTCTTTTGGCAGTCAATTATTTTCTTTTCTATTTATACCTAAAACTAAAACTTTAGCTAGAGGGGAAATAATGTATTAATTTACCTTAATTTGTCGTCTTTTGATGTATAAGAGCCATTATTAGCATTCTTTAAGAGCAAAGATTTTTCTTAATTACTCCCATTTTTAGTCCAAAATCGCTATCCAGGATCATTCAATGAGTAAGAGCATTAAATCATTAACATTGGTCCCGGTCGCACCAGTTTTAATCAACCCACCCACTTTTGCGTGGTAATGGTAAGCGTCATTATTGCGGATGTGAGCTTCAAGGTCCAATCCAAATTTTTGTTTGCCTTCCTTGAAAACCAACCCATCAACAATAGCGCCAGCCGCGTCCGTGGGGCCGTCCTCACCATCTGTCGCCAGAGAAACGAACACAGCGCCCGCTTTGCCGGCCAGCTTGGGCACCATTCTTAAAGCCAGGTGCATATTTCTGCCGCCCACTCCCTCACCGATGACATGAACTGTCGGCTCACCCCCGAAAATAATACAAGCGGGTTTGGCAATCGGGTGCCCATAGGCCGATTGGGTCGCATAAATTCCCTCAATGAAGTCAGCAATGTGTTTTGTACGGCCTGTCAGGGCAGTAGTGATGATAACCGCATGATAACCCAGGGATTGGGCACGATGGTAAGCCGCTTCTGCAGCCAAGAAATTTGTGCCCATCAGATGATTTCTGACCTTATCAACAGGGAATTGGCGAGGTTTAACCGTCCCCGGGAGGGTTCCATCCCGCTCATGTTCAAGATGCCTCAGAATTCCAGCAGGGACCTGACCTTTCAGATTGTGTTTTGAGATGATTTTAAGAGCGTCCTGGAATGTTGAAGTGTCTTCAACTGTCGGCCCGGAGGCAATCATATTTAGACGGTCGCCAATCACATCAGAAAGGATGAAGGTTTCAATGTGTGCAGGCTGCAATCGCATGGCCAGTGCGCCGCCTTTGACCCAGTCAAGATGTTTGCGGATGGTATTGATCTCGCTGATCTTTGCACCACAATCTAAGAGCAGCTGGGTCAGCTGTTGTAGATCTTCCAGTGAGACGCCCGGGACCGGGTCAGTAAACAGTGCCGATCCCCCACCAGAGATGACAACCAACACCAAATCCTTATCCGTCAGTGCGGGCAGGCTGTTAATGACAGTTTTAGTCGCCTGTATTGATTCCTGCGTCGGAACAGGATGACCGCCTACATAAACAGTCAATTTTCTTAAATAGCCGTTCTCAGAAAGAAATTTTGGGTCCTTGGTAATCACCCATGCCTTGGAAAGTACGGAACCCAACTCATCCATGAGGGCCTTTGCCATTGGAACAGAAGCTTTGCCAAACCCAATCAGGAAGACACGCTCAAATTGCTGAAGAGAAAGAGAGGTTTTACCAATGATAAGCGTTTGTCCCTGGAGTTTGATGTGACGCGACACACAAGTGTAGGGGTCGACCGCCTGGAGGGCGTAGGTTAAAATATCAACAGTGTCCGCCCCTAAACGACCATTGCGCTCAATCACCTTGTTGGTGAATGACATTTTTCGTTTTTCCATGGCGATGAACCTCAATAATTATCTGGATAATTGTCATAGGCTTATAAATTAACTAAATTATAAGGTACAATAGCCGGTGGAATTAAGCTATGTTCAATCATTTTGATCACCAAACCTTACCTAAACAAACTATTTCTCTAGGAGGAAATCGTGGATGAAGTATTAACCGGTCTATTGCGGCCAAAGAGCATCGCCGTTGTGGGCGCCTCAGCCACACCGGGAAAAATTGGACACACCGTCATTAAAAATCTCATTGAAAGTGGATATGAGGGCGGCATTTACCCGATCAATCCCACAGCCGATGAGATTCTTGGTTTAAAGGTATATCAATCTGTACTGGATGTACCGGAAGAAATCGAGGCGGCCGCCATCACAGTTCCAGCAAAATTTGTTATGGATGTGGTAAAAGAATGCGGCGAAAAAGGCGTTAAGGGATTGATTGTCATCACATCCGGTTTCAGTGAGGTTGGCGAAACTGAGCTCGAAGAGGAACTGGTCAGGGTGGCCAATTCTTACGGGATGCGAGTGCTCGGCCCGAATGTGGTCGGCACCCTTTCAAACTCCGATAACTTAAATGCGTCTTTTGCGCCATTCCTGCCCCTGGAGGGGTCGGCCTCGCTCGTCTCTCAGAGCGGTGCCCTGCTGATCGCTATCGATGCCATCACCTACACCCGCAGGATTGGGTTTGATAAGCTCATCTCAATCGGGAACATGTCCGATGTCAATTTTGCCGACATGGTCGCCTGGCTGAACGAAGATGAGAACACAAAATGTATCACACTTTACATTGAAGGCTTAAAAGACGGTCGGCGTTTTATCAACCAATGCGCCAATGCAAAAAAACCGATTGTTGTGCTCAAAGCAGGCGTCTCAAAACATGGCGCGGCAGCAGCAGCTTCGCATACCGGGTCTCTGGCAGGTGCCCAGCGAATTTACGGTGCTGCCTCTGAGCAGGCCGGCGCTATCCAGGCTACCGATCTGAGCGATTTATTCAACTGCACCCTGGCGCTTTCATTGCAACCCCCAATGACGGGTGACAATTTGTTGATCATCACCAATGGCGGTGGTGTGGGTGTGCTGGCGACCGACTCGGCGGAAAATGCGGGGGTTCCACTGAATTTTGCACCCGAGTCCGTTCAGGAAGAACTTAAAAAGCACATGCCCTCTTTTGGCTCGGCAAAGAACCCTGTCGACCTGACGGGTATGGCCGGCAATGAATGGTATTTTGACTCCACCAAATTTGCCTATACCCATGAGTGGGTTGATGGTTTAGTGGTGCTGTATTGTGAAACCGCCATGACCAACCCCATGGAAATTGCACAATCCTTACATCGGGCAGTCAAAGAAACTGGCATTACCGACAAACCGATCACGATCTCCTTTGTGGGCGGCGAGCGTTCCGAAAAAGCCATGCAATGGCTGGTAGAGAACGGCATCCCGGCGTATAACGACCCGGACTTGGCTGTCAAAGCGATGGGCACGCTGCGGGATTATGCCCGGTTGCAAGCCATGAAAGACGAACCCATCAATGACGGCTATGACGTGGACAAACAAGCAGCTTTGGATATCATTGCAAGCGTTCGTGCTGAAGGCCGATCAGGCCTGACAGAGATCGAATCAAAAAAGATTTTCAAGGCTTACGGACTACCTGTGGTCAAGACGGCTGTAGTCACCAGCGAAGAAGAAGCTGTGGAAATGGCAGAGTCGTTTGGTTACCCGATCGTGGAGAAGATCGTTTCCCCGGATATTCTTCACAAATCCGATGCTGGCGGCGTAAAGGTCAATATAAAAAATGAAACTGAAGCTCGCGAGGCTTACAACACCATCCTCCAAAACGCCAAAGACTACAAAGCTGATGCGGATATCCACGGCATTTTAATTCAAGAAATGGCGCCCTGGGGTACAGAAACGATTGTCGGGTCAGTCAACGATCCAACCTTTGGCCCCACGGTGATGTTTGGCCTGGGAGGGATTTTCGTTGAAGTCATGAAAGATGTGACCTTCCGTGTGGCGCCCATCTCCGACAAGGAAGCTGAAATGATGCTGGATGGCATTCGAGGTGCACCCATTTTGGACGGCGTGCGTGGAGAGGCACCGCGTGACAAAAAAGCACTGGCCCATGTGCTTTCACAGTACGCGTTTATGATCACAGATTTGGGCGATGAAATTCTGGAATCCGATGCCAACCCCATCCTGGTCTACGAAGAGGGCAAAGGCGTCAAAGTTGTCGATGCTCGTATAATCCTGAAAGAGTAATCGTTCGGCCAAAACCAATTACTAATAAAGCCATTGCTGAAAGCAGCAATGGCTTATTATTTTAATGATCATACTCAAGGGAACGAGCAATATATCGACCAAAGAGCCGGAAACAGTATCACGCTTTCTGGGAAACTTCAGTTACAAAACAACCTGCATGCTGAGAGAAATCAACT
>JBLRWR010000022.1:0-16246 GCA_047921135.1 Candidatus Brevefilum sp. | reverse complement strand
GGGTCGAGCAGCACTTCAGCAAAGGGCTCATTGGCCATGCTGAAGACCTCGGGGGCTAAGCCTTCGCAAATTCCGCAACCCAAGCACAGATCTTCATCAACTTTTACTCTCATTTAACATCTCCTAATTATTGTTTTGTTAGCCAGATTCTCCGGTGAGGCTTTTCTATTTGAAACACTGCCCATCACCGTTGGTAAAGTACATTTGGATTTAATCCAGCGAAATTATACCACATGGCGCATTTATGGACAGTTATTTTTGGCATATAATGAATAACGCATTAATCACCTCCCCATAGGTGGGTTGATTTACGCCTGTGGTCGCTCTGTTTTGTTTGCGTTTTGGACGATTCGATTAGCGAGATAACTCTTGATAATGGTTGGATTAACAGAACTCCCCTACGGCCTGGCGGGGACGGTCTACCGCAGCCCGCTGCCCTTCAGCCCCTTATTTGACCCCCAGGGGCAGTTGCTGGCGGCTTTTGAAGCCGCTGACGTGGACACCATCGTTTCGCTCAACACGCTCGAAGAGCTGCAACGCCTGACGGGCAGGGATCTGCTGGCGCGCTACCGGGAATGGGGATATGCAGTCATCCACGCGCCGGTGCCAGATTTCCAGGCGCCCCAGCCTGAGGTGTTGCAATCCGCGCTCACACGCACATTGGCTGCAGCCCGGGCAGGGCAGACGGTGGTGATGCACTGCCATGCCGGGATTGGCCGCACCGGGGTCCTGGCTGCCTGTTTGGCAAAGGTGCGCTTTGGCCTCTTAGGCGAAGAGGCAGTTGCCTGGGTGCGCCAATTTATCCCCGAAGCGGTGGAAAACGCGGTCCAGTATCAATTTGTGCTCGATTACCAGCATTAAAATCGTTATTGGGGGGTGTTGTCCTTCGACAAGACCAGCGTGCCGGCGGGGCCCAGTAAGACCTCTTCCAGTTCGGTCACATCTGTGAAGGTTAATTTCTGTCCAGACCCGCTGATCTCCAGCGTGTCTCCGGCGGCAGCAACCACATCCTGCTCGTACAGGTAATAAAACACGTTGTTAAACAAGCTGATGACCTCATCGTGGTCTTCGCCCGGCTGTACCCGGTAGGCCAGGTCGGGGACGTCAAAAATGTGGTGCCCCTTGGTCACCAGCCAGTAAGCATCCCCATCGGTGAAAAAGCGCACATAGCCAAACCACAGGTTGAAGGGGATCTTCTGCCGGTAGCTGGTGATGCTGTGCGGTTTCAGGAAGTCGGCCGGGGGATGGGCAGTCCAGGCATTGGCGTTGACCACGCCCAACAGGTCTTCACCCGCAAAGGCGCATGCCAGGCTGTAAAGCGCGGCCATCTGCTCGACGGGGTCCGGGCTGCCCTGGCCGTAGACCAGGCTGATGTGGGCCTGGTGGTGGCGCATGGCCGCCTTGATCTGCCCACCCCAGGGCGACACCATCACGGTTCGGTCGATCACCTCGCGGGGCAGGGGGATGGTCAGCCCGGCGATGTGCAGTTCGTGGCCGATGAAGGCGGCGGTTCCCAGGCAGTGCTGGGCATCCTGTTGCGCCCAAATCAGCCTGGCTGTTGCGGGTTGATCCTCTTTAGCGTGGTAAAGACAGCCGCGCAGGTCATCTTCATTGGGGATGGGCAGGTGCGGTGACGCATAGACCAGGTGCAGCGCTGGTCGCCGGGTGGGGGGATAGGATTGGGTATCGTTCATGGTGTGTGTTCCGGTGTGGTCATGTGCTTTGATTATCGCATATTTGGACCTGTTTTCCAAGGTAAATGTGCCCCTGGCGGCAGTGCGCAGGCCTTGATGGTAAAATGGGGGTAAACAAACAGAAAGCGTGCCTTGTGGACCCTATTCTAACCCTCTCATACACCCCGGAAAAGCGGGATTACATTCGCGCTTCGCGCCTTCTTTTAAAAAAATCGCCCTGGTTCTTGTTCCTGGCCGGCCTGATCGCCCTGCTGGTGGTTGGCGCGGGGATCGTCCTGGCCTTCCCTGGCCTGGTAGGGGCGCAACTGCGCAGTGCGGCGGTTTTCGTCCTTTTGTTCGGCCTGGCTTACCTGGTGTATATCCTGTTATTGATCCCGGTGCAGTTGAACAAGGCTTTTAAGACCAAACCGCATATGCGCATGGCGCGCACGCTGCACTTTTTCACTTCCCATTTGCACATGCGCATTGGTGAGGACGGCGTTGAGCTGCCCTGGGAGCATCTCCACCAGGTCATCGATGGCGGAGATGGCTTGTTAATGCTGTTTCGCGGCGAAGAGCGGGTGTTTCCTTTCATCCCTGAACGGGCGTTTGAAAATAGACGTGACCGGGATGTTCTGATGGCGTTTTTTAGGGAAAAATCGATCCCGGTGTTATAATGACAGGTACCAGCCTGTTTTTCCACCAGGGGTCAGACCATATTCGATCGATGATAATTGGCAAACTGGCGTTTGGGCTGGGGTTGCCAGGATGAATTTGAAAAGAGGCATGTGATGGACATCATATTGATATCAATTGGTATTGGGCTGTTGGTCTTGCTGCTCTTCCTGATCGGGTTTGTCTTCCTGAAAACAACCCTGTATTCTCCCCCGCAGAAGAAGGTTCAGCCGCGCGAATTCCCCTATGTAGATGGGAAGTCCGTGGCCGAGCGGCTGGGGCTGGCTGTGCAGTACCGGACGGTTTCTTACGACGACCCGCAGAAAAACGACCCGAACGCATTTTCTGGCCTGCACCGCCTGTTTAAGACGCTCTACCCCATGGTGCATACCCAGCTCAAATTGGAAACGGTCAACGACTACAGTTTGCTGTACACCTGGGAGGGGGCCAACCCTGACCTGCAGCCGATTATGCTCATTTCACACCTGGATGTGGTCCCGGCGGATGAGGACGACCCGGCCTGGGAACACCCGCCCTTCAGCGGCGAGCTGGCGGATGGGTTTGTGTGGGGGCGGGGGACGCTGGATATCAAATGCAGCGTGATCGGCATCCTGGAGGCCGTGGAATACCTGTTGAAGCAAGGCTTCCAACCCGAACGCACGGTTTACCTGGGCTTTGGGCATGATGAGGAAATTGGCGGCCAGGAAGGGGCGGTGGCGATTGCTGCGCTGCTGAAATCACGCGGCGTGCAGTTGGGGAGCTTGCTGGATGAAGGTGGTGCCGTCGAGGAGGGGGTCATTCCTGGGGTTGAAGCACTCTTGGGTTTGATTGGCATCTCGGAGAAGGGTTACCTGAGCGTGCGCCTGACGGTGACCCAGGACGGCGGGCATTCTTCTATGCCTGCCCAGCAAACCGCCATTGGGATCCTCTCGAAGGCCATTGCCAGGCTGGAGGCTAATCCCATGCCGGCGCACCTGGAAGTGATCGAATTTATGATGAGCTATATCGGCTCTGCCCTGCCCTTTGGCCAGCGGATGGCCTTTGCCAACACCTGGCTGTTTGGCGGCCGCCTTAAAAAGCGGCTGTCGAAATCGACCCTGTTGAACGCCAGTATTCGCACCACCACCGCACCGACCATCATCAAAGCGGGCGTTAAAGATAACGTCCTGCCGGCCAAAGCTGAGGCCGTGGTCAATTTCCGCCTGCTGCCCGGCGATGACCTGGCCTCGGTGTATAAGATGGTTTTGGAGCGGATCAATGATGAGCGGGTCAGCGTGACGCCCTTTGAGGGCGAACTGCTGGAAGGTCCTTCCGGTTGGGACCCATCGCCCGTGGCGGATGTGGAGTCGCCTTATTTCATCCGTCTCTCACGTTTGGTACGGGAGGCCTTCCTCGGTGCGTTGACGTCGCCCTACCTGGTCACCGGGGCCACGGATGCCCGCCATTATGCGCCGGTAACCGAGAACGCATTCCGGTTCACGCCCGTCAAGCTCGATGAATCTGCGAGACAAAGCATCCACGCGGTCAATGAGCGCCTCTCCTTTGAAAATTGCGCCACCATGGTGGGCTTTTATAGCGCCTATATTGAGGAGATGGCTGCCCTGCCCGGGGAGATTGATGGATTGACCGAGGCTGGAGTTGACCTAGCCGAGCCAGAAGCCCCGGCCGTTGAAGACCTCACCAGCTGGGAGGATGAGGATGATGTGCTCATCCCCACGTTTGAGGAGACCCTGGCCGCAGCGTCAGCAGTGGACGCGGATACCCCCGCACCTTCGCTGGAAGAGACGGCCCCAGAGGAGGCTGAACCGGATGCCAGCCAGGATGAGGAGCAACCAGAGGAGTAACCGTTGCGCTATCATCAGGTTGGGGATTGGGTCCTTTCGCGGATAGGGTTGGGCTGTTATGCGCTGAGCGGGGCTTATGGCGCAGTGGACGAAGCGGGTTTTGAGCGCACGCTGCGCACGGCTTTTGATCTGGGGGTTAATTTTTTTGATACCGCCGAAGGTTACGGCGGCGCAGAAGCCTTCCTGGGAAAAGCCCTGGCGCCAATCCGCGACCAGGTGTATCTTGCGACCAAACTGAGCGGTGAGTCTGGCGCACCGGACCTGTCCGCAGCCGCAGTGCGTGAGGCCTGCCAGGCCAGCCTGAAGCGGCTGGGCACCGATGTGATCGATCTGTACCAGGTCCACTTTGATGACCCCCACACCCCCGTTTTAGAGACGGTCTCCGCGCTGGATGGGCTGGTGGCGGAGGGATTGATCCGGCGTTATGGGGTCAGCCATTTGCCGGTTGAGCGGGTGAGGGCTTACGCACAGACGGGCCAGTTGTTCTCCGTGTTGATGGAGCTGAGCGCGGTGGCCCGTACAGCCCGCCAAACCCTGCTGCCGATCTGCGCCGAGCACAACCTGGCCGGGATCGCCTTCAGCATCACCGGCCGGGGCATCCTTTCCGGCCAGTATTCAGAAGCGCATGTTTTTGATGAGGGCGACATCCGCCGGATGGACCCGCTGTTCAAAAGGGAAAGCCATGCCTCTGCCCTGCGCATCCGGGCCTTTCTGGCGCGGTTGGGCGAGGACTACCAGGCGACCGCCGTGCAAATGGGCATCGCCTGGGTGTTGGTCCAGCCGGGGATCGCCTGCGCATTGACCGGCACTTCTTCTACCGTGCACCTGGCGGAGAACTTGGCCGCCTGTGAGATTGACCTGGCTGGGGAGCATCTTGACGCGCTGGAGGCATTTTTTGCCGATGAAGATGCCCGTTTGGCCGCCACACAGGCCGAGACCATCCAGGATCTGCTGACGGAACCCCTGGCAGAGGAGGCCGAGATGGCCTTCAACGACCTGGTGTATGTGATGGAAACGGCGGTTAAGCTGGGGATGGTGCCTGAAGACCAGGTCATGCCGGCCTTTATGGCGCTGTTTGCGCTGCGCCATGTGCTGGACGAAGACGCCCAGCATCAAATGGCGGGGATTCAGCGATTATTGCACGATTTGCTCCTCGGGAAATAAAAAAAGACCTGATTCCGCCCGGGACCAACCCTGTAGAGGGTGTTAGCTTTTGGTTTTGGCACACTTTATGCTATCATTAAATCATACGAGATGGGAAAGGGTTACCGATGAAGTTCAAACACACCATTCAGCTTATGATTTGCCTGTTGATCGGCGTTACGCTGCTGGCCTTGCCTGCCGCTGCTGCTGCGCAGACGCCTGAGCCGCCGCCCGAATGGGATGGGAATGTCGAGATCAGCGATGATGACATCCTTGTGTTTGAGCCGCAGTTCTTCTTTGAACTGCCCTTCGCGCAGGGCTTCCAGATCACTTTTAATTTTGGGATTTCGATCCGGGTGCCGCGCCAGCTGATGCTGGTGAATGACCAGGTGTATGATTTCTTTGTCAGGTTCCGTTCGTATGTCATCCCGGCAGGGGCTGAGACGGCTGAGCCTTAATCAGCCACGGGGAAATTAACCGGGGTATGACCCAAAGTTGTCACGCTGAACGCGTGACCTACGGAAAGGTCCCCGTTTGCGGGGATAGCTGCTCTTTAGACCCCCGGGATTTTAATATTCCGCATTAAAGTTGACCTTTGCTAGCTGGTTTGATCAGCATTTGGGCGGTGTCCGTTGCGGAAATCCCGGGGGTCTTTGGTTTTCTTGTGATGGCAAACTGTGGTGCGCACACTACAGCAAAACTCTTTTGTCATTGCGAGGAGCCGCAGGCGACGTGGCAATCTAAATTGTTTGCCTGAGATTGCTTCCCACTTCGCGCAGCACTCTTCGAGCCGCTTTGCTTCGGGGACGATGTCGCCCCCTCTGGGGGCTCGCAATGACAGACTGGTGTCACGCTGGAAGCGTGACCTACATATCCCTGCTTCCTAATACCTGCTCCCTAATACCTGATCCCTTAAATCAAGATACCCCGCGCGGGCAGGGTATCCTGTAAACATCAACTATTTTGCGTTCCGCTTATCCCTTCAGAAACTCCTGCAGGGCTTCCTTGCTGATCCGGTAGGCCGAGCCGATCTTGCGAGCCTGCAAGTCGCCAGCCTCAATGGCGGCCACCACATCCTCCGCGGCCACCTTCAAGAACTGGGCCGCTTCAGCAGGGGTCATCACATCGGGCATCGCGGCCGCCCCACCTGCAGCAGGCGCCCCACCCTGGGGCTGCCCGGTCTGGCTGAGGGATTGGCTGAGCACATTCCCGATCCCCATCCCGGCGCCGATCCCGGCGGTCAGGCCTGCACCGCCAGAGGGGTTCTGGGCTGCATCCCGCATGGCATCCGCAGCCTGGAGCTGGGTATAGGTCTGCATATCGAGCATACCCATCGCCCGCAGTTCCTCGGCCGATTTCTCAGAGGGCCGCAGGTTGCCAATGTAGAAGGATTTCAGTGCCAAACCGATCGCCCGGAAGTCATCCTGGGCTTTAGCGCGCACGCCCGCCGAGAGCTCATTGGTCAGGCCGATCAGCTCGAGCACGTTGCTCTTAGCCGTCGTCTCACCCAGTAGGTCAGAAAGTTTAGCCAGCAGCATCACGCGCAGGCGGTTCTCAATATCGCTGGTGCGGTAATAGCCCTGGGCGCCGACGATCTGCGTCACAAACTGCTGCGGGTCCGCCACCTGGAAGCTGTAGGTGCCAAAGCCCTGCAGCAGCGCCACGCCCAATCCCACGCCGGGGTTGCGCACAATGATCGGCTGCGGGGTGCCCCACTTCTGATCGGCAAACTCCTTCATCGAGACATAAAACACCTCAGCGGTGAAGGGGGTCCGGTCACCAAAGGCCTTGCCGACAACGTTGACCAGCAGCGGGATGTTGGCCGTGGTGATCGTGTGCCGGCCGGGGCCGAACACGTCCAGCGCACGTCCGTCTCGCATGAAGACCACGTTCTGCGCCTCGCGGACGATGATCTGTGAACCGATCCGCAGGTCGGCGATGCCGGTCTCCGGGAAGCGATGCACGATCTCATCCGTCATCTCTTTGGGATATTCAACTACATCAAAAATTCTAGCCATATTCATTTACTCCAATTTCTAATCTACAAGTAGATCCAATCCATAATCGCTAACGGGTTAGGCGATGCCGCGCATCACTTCGGTGCGCTTGTTGAAAGCATCCACACATTGCTGGCTGACGGTCACCAGGTGCCGGATGGCAGCGTCCAAACCCTCCGTCCCAATGGAGGTTTCAACGTTATCCACAGCCGAGCGCACGCTGTCGGCCAGCTCCAGCAGGGCATAATCATATTGATAGACTTGGTCAAGCTGTTCCTCTTTGATCTTGATCGCATCAAAGATGCCCGCGTAGCCATAGGATGCAGTCCGCACCCGGTCGGTAAACTGGCGCAGCTTGATGGCGGCATTTTCCAGGCTGCCCACAGCAGACAGTTCACCCTGGTCCACCAGCTCGCGCTGCAAGCTGGACACACGCTGATTGAGCGCGTCAAACTCATCGGCGATCTTTTCGCGCAGCAACTTGTCGGACATGCGCCGGTCGCCGCGTTCGATATAACCTTTGAAGCCCGGGATTTTTGCCAGAATCTTCTTGAAGAAATCCTGCTGCCCGGTCACTTGCTCTAAAATATCGCTCATAGTTCCTCCGTTTCTAAAAGGGTAACGATTTTTGATCAATCACATTTTCTAAGCATAATAATTATACAAACTTTACCATCCAGCAGCAATAGATTATCTACGGATATCTGCAGTTGCCTGAAACAGGTTAATTATATAGGAAAATTTAAGAATGAGGGCAGCAATTTGAGATGGCAGCCTCCAGGAGATCCGACCCCAAAAAGGCCAGGATGCCCCATCGTGCAGACCCCCTGGATGGACTCTCAACAACCTACTGACCTAAAGGGTTTTGTTCCAGTACCCGGATCGCCCCCTGCGCCATGATCGCCACAGCAAAGGGCAGACAGGCTTCATCCACATCAAATTTCGGGTGGTGGTGCCCATAATCCAGACCCCGCTGGGGGTTGGCCGAGCCCACCATCATAAAGCAGCCCGGTGCCTTCTGCATCATCAGCGAGAAATCTTCGCCGCCCATCGTCTGGAAGTCCGTGTCAATCTCCGCATCGGGGTCAATTTCACGGACTGTCTCAGCCATCACAGCCGCCAAAGCCGGGTCGTTGATCACCGGCTCGGTCACCTTAATCAGGTCAATTTCGGCCAGGCAGCCCATGGCACCCGCCACCTGCTCGATGATGGCAGAAAAGCGCGCCCTGACCATCGCCATCACTTCGGGCTTGAAGGCGCGCAGCGTCCCGGTCAATAAAGCCTCCTGGGGTATGATGTTGTTGGCGGTACCGGCTTCAACCTGGCAGACAGAGACCACCGCGCTCTCGCGCGGGTCGGTATTACGTGCAACGATCGACTGCAACGCGGTCACGATGTGCGCCGCTGCCAAAATCGGGTCCTGGGTCACATGCGGCTGGGCTCCGTGCCCACCTTTGCCCTTCACTTTAACGGTGAAAATATCTGCCCCGGCCATGGAAGGCCCAGGCGTCAGGCCATACCAGCCTACCGGGCGCTCATTCCACACATGAAAGCCCATCACATAATCCGGTTTCGGGTTCTCCAGGGCGCCCTCGGCAATCATCCGTGCTGCGCCACCGTCCAGCTCCTCAGCCGGCTGGAAGATGAACTTGATCGTCCCCGGCAGCGTCTCCCGCTGGGCGGCCAGCAGCTTGGCCACGCTCAATCCCACCGCCGTGTGACAGTCATGGCCGCAGGCATGCATCCGCCCCGGGATCTCCGAGGCATAGTCTGCGCCCGTCTCCTCCTGGATCAGCAGCGCATCCATATCGAAGCGCAGCCCAAGCACAGGTGTCTCAGCCTCCCCGCGCAGCAAACCAATTACGCCGGTCACCCCAATCCCGGTGGTCACGTCCATACCCAATTCCCGCAGCTCGTCAGCGACTATTTGGGCAGTCCGAAATTCGTTAAAAGCCAGCTCAGGGTGCCGGTGTAAATCTCGCCGTCTCTGGATGGTTTCATTTTGCAGTTTGAGGGCTTGTTCGTAATAGGTCATTCCGTTATCTTCCTAAATATAATCCGCCGAAATTGTTCTTCGACCTTGAAATCTTCATCTTTGCCGTTGTTCACCCTTTCGAGCATACGCTTCTCAAAAGCGCGTGGGTCACCAATTTGGGATGCATGCAATTTCAAGGCCTCCAGCTTGGTGGACCAATTTTCAGTCACATCCAGTTTGACATCCGGTGTGTTGGTCAGGCTCATCCATACCTCTTCCACTTCATGCGGCTCGAAGCCTTCAGTTAGCAGCTCCGGGAAGAAAAAGCGGTTGCCGGCGGCCGGGAAGACCGCATCGATTACCACCTGGCCTGCGTTACGGTGGTCGGGGTGGTTGATGTATTGCTGGCTGGGGAACAGGTTGCCGGGGTCGCAGGTCACCAGGATGTGCGGCCGGTACTTACGGATGAAGCGAACAACAGCCTTGCGCATGACCAGGTCTGGGATCAGGTAGCCATCTTCATAATCCAAAAAATCGATCGATGTCACCCCCAGGAACTTCCCAGCTGCAGTTTGCTCCGCCATTCGGACCCGGACAATCTCCTCTGCGGTCAGCTCGGGATCTTTAGCCCCCTTGTCCCCCTTCGTCAGCAGCACATAGCGCAAGCGGTGCCCTGCTTTGATCCAGCGGGCGATCGTGCCGCCCAAAAAAAATTCCGGGTCATCCGGATGCGCTAAAATGACAAGAATGTCTTTGAGGCTGTCCCAGTTTTCAACCGTCTCCATAGTTGGATGATCCTTTAGTGTTGGAAATCGTCTTAATTTTTTCGGCTTCTTGGCCGTCGAGATTTGCCGCCTCGCCGCCGCTTTGAGCCAGAGCGTGATGGCTTGCTTTGCGATGGCTTCGAGTCCCGTTCAACCACCTGGTCCTCAGGCCGGCTGACAACCACATCGGTTTTGGGTTCCTCAATTTCCACCGGCTCGACCTCTTCACCGTTGGCAATCCGCTCTGCCCGGTCCAAATCATCTTTGGTGAACTGGCGCGGCCCAATATTGGGGAGATCCACAATCACAGACTGCCGCATGGGCATAATTTGCACCACCCGACCCTCGCCCATCGGCGTGATCACTTTCCGCTTGCGTTTGGGCAGCGTCTTGATCGCCTCAACATACTGGTCGTATTCATACTCCAAACAGCAGCGCAAGCGCCCGCACATGCCGGTGATCTCTGAGGGTGTTAGTGAAATATCCTGGGTCTTGGCCATGCGAATGGAGATCGAAGAAAATTCAGTCAGGAACTTAGAACAGCACCGCAACTCCTGGCCGCATGCGCCCATACCCTTAATCAGTTTAGCAGCATCGCGCGGCCCAATCTGGCGCAAGTCAACATCGATATCTTTGACCATGCGCTTGATATCCTGCTGCAAGCGCTTTGCGTTCACATTGACCGACGCTTCGGTGTTGATGAGCACAAACAGCCGGTCACCATCCAGCGAATACTCTGCTGAAAGGACTTTGACTGCGCTCAAGCCTTGTTCGGCCAGGTGGGTGCGGATCTGCTCGATAATTTCCTCCTCTTTGATGAGGAGCGCTTTTCTTTTTAGCAAATCCTGCGGTGTGGCCGGCCGTTCGACGGCCTTAAAACCGTTCAGATCCAGCTCGTCCACCTCCAGGTTGACCTGGGTGATCGTGGCCAGTTGAAGGCCGCGGCTGGTCCGCACAACAACCGGGTCACCCGGTTTAAGGTCTGGGTAAAGGGAGGCATCAAAATAGTAATTTTTGCCGACCGGTTCGAATTGAACACCAATAATATTACGTTGACTCATAATTCTTAATTATAACACACAGGGTTTAACGGTGATTTCCGACTTAGCCCAGGGTAATCATACTCATGCGTCCAGCCACCGAGGTTGCCAACCCCACCAGCACCTGCGCGCTGGCTGACTCAGGATCACTAACCACAACCGGTGCGCCCTGGTCACCGCCCTCACGCACGGCTTCCTCAATGGGGATATTCCCTAACAGGGGAGCGCCCGCCAAACCGGCCAGTTGCTCACCACCGCCCTCGCCAAACAAGCGCCGCAGCGAACCATCCGCCATGCGTAAATAGCTCATATTCTCCACCACACCAAGGATCGGCACTTCCATCTTCTTGAACATGGAAACCGCACGGGCAGCATCATCATAAGAGACCTGCTGAGGTGTGGTGACAATCACACCGCCGCTCAGCGGCACCGTCTGAACCAGTGAGAGCTGCACATCACCGGTACCCGGCGGCAGGTCGATGATCAGGTAATCCAGCTCACCCCAATCCACATCCTTCAGGAATTGCTGGATGGCAGAATGCAGCATCGGCCCGCGCCAGATCAGGGGCTGCCCCTGGCTGACCATAAAACCGATCGACATCACCTTCACGCCATATGCTTCTGCAGGTTGAATACCATTGCCACCCGGGGAGGGCGGCAAGGCCTGCACTCCCATCATCATAGGCACATTCGGGCCGTAGATATCCGCATCCAGCAGCCCGACCTGCGCCCCACAATTCGCCAGGGCTACAGCCAGGTTTACCGCTACAGTAGACTTTCCGACCCCGCCTTTGCCAGAACCCACCGCAATGATATTTTTAATCGCTAAATCGCGGATCTTCTTGTCCTCAGGCACACGGGCGCCCATGGTCACATCCACCGTGTCAACACCGGGTAGCGCCAAAAGGGCCTGTTCAACATCCCTCTGAATTTGCTGACGCAATGGGCAAGCGGGCGTGGTCAACTCCACGGTCAGGGCAACCTTTGATCCCTCAATTTTTATGTCTTTGATCATTTTTAAAGAAACCAGGTCACGCCGCAATTCGGGGTCCATCACCTGGCTTAGTGCGTTGAGAACGTCTTTTTCGGTCACATTTGAACTCATTTTTCCATCCTGTTCATAAAAGTTCTATTCTATCCAGCCACAACTGGTTTGCATTTTACGCATACGGGTGCGCCCTGTAACCGTACGTAAATCAGGGCTTGCACAGTGAAACACGGTTTCCATTTTACCCACTCGTAATAAAATATACCAATTAATGCTGGTTTTAGCCCAAGAAAACCAAAACATCCACCGGACTAAAACCCACGGGTCTGACTCCAACACTATACAAAACCGAAGAGCTAACCGAACTTCAGGTAAAATGAAATCAATCAAAACAGAAAGAGGGTATATGAAACAAGACCACACCGATTTAACTGGAAAAACCTGTCTGATCAGCGGCAGCAGCCGGGGAATAGGCTATGAAACCGCAGTAGGGTTGGCGCGCATGGGCGCCCATGTGATTATTACAAACCACAACGAGAAACGCGCCCAGGCCGCTTGTGACCGCATTAACGCCGAATTTGGAAAGGGACGCGCCCGCTTCTACCTGTCCAATTTTGCCTCCCAGGACGAGGTAAAGCAGTTAGCCAACAACATTCAAAGGGATTACGATCAGCTTGATATTCTGATCAACAACGTTGGCGGCTGGTTCCGCGAATTTCAACTCAGCCCCGACGGCATTGAAATGACCTTCGCACTTAACCACTTGAGTTACTTTCTTCTCACCGGTTATCTACTGCCATTATTAAAAGAAAGTGCACCTGCACGCATCATCAACGTGTCCTCCGATGCCCATTTTCAAGCCAAAGGCATCCAATTCGAGGATATCCAATTTCAAAACAGGTACAACACCTTTGAGGTGTATGCCCATTCCAAGCTGGCCAATGTCCTGTTCACCTATGAACTGGCCAGGCAGCTCTCCGGCACAGAGCTGACAGTCAATGCACTCCATCCGGGCTTTGTAAAATCCGATCTCTACCGCGATTTTGGCGTATTCACCCCGCTAGTCAAGTTGATCGCAAATGTGTTTGGGAAAAACACAGTTGAGGGCGCGCAAACCTCCATTTACCTGGCCAGCGCCCCAGAAGTCGCCGGAGTTACAGGAAAATATTTCAGCGAGTGTAAACAAAAAGAATCCTCAACTGCGTCCTACGATCAATCGCAGGCAGAACGCCTTTGGGCGCTTTCAGAAGAAATGACTGGCTTTAAATACCCGCTTTAATCGATAGCCCTGTCCTGGAACTATTCGACCGTAACAGATTTGGCCAAATTCCTCGGCTGATCTACGTCCAGGCCCAGTAACGAGGCGATGTGGTAGGCAAACAGCTGCAGGGGGATGCTGGTGATTACCGGGCTGAGCAGCCAGGGCGTCTCCGGCACCCACAAAACATGCTCGGTCAAGTCGGGGATCAGCGCATCGCCATCCGTAGCCACCGCGATCACCTCACCACCGCGCGCCTTGGCCTGCTCGATCTGGCTGAGCATCTTGTCATACCAGGGGTCCTTCGGTGCTAAAGCCACCACCGGCATTGACCGGTCGATCAGCGCAATGGGGCCATGCTTCATTTCACCTGCCGGGTAAGCCTCTGCATGAATATACGAAATCTCTTTTAGCTTCAAAGCCCCCTCATAAGCAATTGGCATATTGATACCTCGGCCGAGGTAGAGCATATGGCGTGTGTTTTTGAACTTACGCGCCATGGCCAAAATATCCGCTTCGCGATCCAGGCAAGCCCCCACCAATGAGGGAATACTGGCCAGGTCATTGACCAATGCCATCCGCCGCTCAGTGTCGATCGTGCCCCGTAAATCAGCCAGGTAAACCGCCAGCATGTACAAATCCAACAGGGGTGCGGTGAAAGCCTTGGTTGAAGCCACGCCGATTTCTGGGCCAACCTGCATCGAGATACACCCATCAGCGATTCGCATGGCTTGGGATCCGATCGCGTTCACAATCGACCACAACTTGGCGCCCTTACCCCGTCCTTCCTCCATTGCGGCCAGGGTATCAGCCGTCTCACCAGATTGGCTGATGGCCAGCACCACTGTGTGGTCATCCACCAGCGGGTCGGCGTAGCGGAATTCAGAGGCAATCGCCACCTCCACCGGTACGCGGGCGATGCGTTCGATCAGGATTTTGCCCACCATACCGGCATGTCCTGCCGTGCCGCAGGCGGTGATGATGATCTTGCGAATCTTACTTGCTGATTCCCGGTCCAGGTTGAGCTCATTCAGGAATATTTTTCCACGGTCAAAATCGACCCGCCCAGCCAGCGTATCCGTCAATGACCGCACCTGCTCATGCATTTCCTTCTGCATAAAATGCCGGTAAACGCCTTTTTCTGCAGCAACCGGGTCCCAGGCGATATTCTGCACCTGGTAGTCCACCGGGTTTCCGTCAATATCCAGTACCTCAAGCCCTTCACGGGTCACCACGGCCATTTGGTGTGAATCGAGGAAAACCGCCCGGCGGGTATGCTCCAAAATCGCCGGCAGATCGGAAGCAACAAAATTTTCACCTTCTCCCAGACCGATCACAACCCCGCCCGCATTGCCCACCCGCGCAGCGACGATCTTATCCGGTTCACGGGACGACATGACTACAATCCCGTGCGCGCCTTTGAGATGTTCAAGTGTTTGCTGCACAGCCTTCACCAGGGAAGATCCGCTGGCATAAAACTTTTCCACCAGGTGAACGATGATTTCCGTATCGGTCTCAGAATTGAACTGCGTCCCTTCCGCACCCAGCTCATCCCGCAGAGTGAGGTAATTTTCCACAATGCCATTGTGCACCACCACAAACTCACCTGTACTGCCCAAATGCGGGTGAGCATTGCGCTGGTTTGGCTCCCCATGCGTGGCCCAGCGGGTATGCCCAATGCCCACCGGCCCGTGGATGGGCGTATTCTGCACCAGGGTTTCCAAATGTTTAAGTTTTCCGGCGTCCCGCCGGATCTCTATACTGCCCCCACTCAACACGGCCACGCCCGCCGAGTCATATCCCCGGTATTCAAGCCGTTTGAGACCGTTCAAGATAATCGGTGTTGCATCCTGCTCCCCAATATAGCCAACAATTCCACACATAAGCAAAATCCTCCAGTTATTTGCGTCACACAGCCGTCAACATAGACCTTTCAGCAAGGTGAAGTGCAGGGGCGATATGACTGATGTTTACCGTGGGAATTCAACTACACATGTAGCGGGAGGCATCCGCCGATCTCTCGATTTTCCTGATTTGCCATCAGTTAGCCCTGGTCTGCACCAGGGAACCTCCATCCTCGTCACCAACCCAAAACCGGGTTAGCCAGGCGCTTTTATTCCCGTTTTATCCTTCCAAAGCCCTCCAAATTGCTCAATTGAGCACTTTATGAAGTGTGACCATTATACCTTAATCGTAAAAATGTGCACCTTTCCGCCAATTATAAGCAATATCAATTATCAATTCCATAATTAGTCTAAAGCTTATTCAATACAAAAATATGCATCGATGAGTTGTTCAAAATCCCTTACCTGGTCAACATCCAGCTGGCAACGATCATCGATCCAGGGCACGTGATCGACCCTGTAGGCATTAAATGCCGCCCGTCCACCCTTATCCCCCTCAACTGATTTCAAGTACCCAAAAGTTTCCCTCCCGAACAGCACCGGGTTACCCCTGCGCTCGCGCATCATCGGCGCGGTGATCGGACCTCGACGGGCATTATGCCGCTCAATCAAACTCCGGATCAACACTGGTGAAATCTGCGGCTGGTCGCTGAGCAAAAACATCGCCCGGTCACTGCGCTCTGGCAACGCGCTCAACCCAGCCCGCATCGAGGTAGACTGTCCTTTTTCCCAATTGGGGTTAAATTCAATTTTGACAGGCAGGTCCCCCATGGCTGATTCAACCAGCTCTCGGTGTGCGCCAATGACCACAATCACCGGGTCCAACCCGGCCGTAAGGGCATTCTGCGCCACCTGGCTCACAAAGGGCCGCCCGCACCAATCCAAAAGCTGCTTGGGCTGGCCCAAACGTTCGCTGCCCCCTGCAGCCAGGATGATGCCCGCCGTTTTGCTGTGGACGCTGAAAACTGGCCCGTCTTCAGTAGGC
>JBLRWR010000021.1:0-16579 GCA_047921135.1 Candidatus Brevefilum sp. | reverse complement strand
GACTAACTGGGCATGAATTATCCCGCATTTGGTATAATTTTCTTGTGCTGATGTTCTTTTGAGAAATTCATTGCCGGTTTGGTGAGGCGACCGATTGGGTATCAGTCTTGTCATGCTTGATCACCCCTCTCAACCAGGTCAATTCTGGCATAGCAAACCTATCACCACCAGTTAAGAACATTGACCAACATAATAATACACATCAAAACCCACAAGGCATGAAAAGGGCCAGCTTATGATCACACAACTGCGTCTAATCATCAAAACCATGCGTCTCAAACAATGGCTGAAGAACGTGTTTGTCTTTGCTGCCCTGGTTTTTGACCGACAACTGATCTCCCCCGAATCCTTGCTGATCACCGTCCTTGCCGCCTTCCTGTTCTGCCTGTCCTCCAGCCTGGTCTATATCATCAACGACCTGGCCGATATCGACTCAGACCGACAGCACCCATCCAAACAACACCGTCCCCTGGCATCCGGCCAGCTCTCTCAGCGAACGGCGATCATCACCGCTATTGTGCTGGGGGTGATCACCTTCCCCGCTGCCTTTCTCCTGGATCTGGGCTTGGGGGCTCTTGTTTTAGGCTACTTTATCCTCATGCTAGGGTATTCATTGTGGCTCAAGCATATGCCCCTGATCGACGTGATGGTCATCGCCCTGGGTTTTGTCCTGCGAGTTACGGCGGGTGTGATCATCATCGAAACCGAACGCTTTTCACCTTGGTTATTCGTGGCCACCATCTTCTTAGCGCTATTCATCGGCCTGGGGAAACGCCGGGCAGAAATTGAGCTCTTGGAAAAAGAAGCCGCCTCACACCGCCGGGTTTTAGATGGTTATTCGCTTGAATTGATCGACCAGTTATTAACCATCGTATTGAGTACCACCTTGATGACCTATTGCCTGTACACCTTTTCAGCTGGCATCACACCCGGCACCTATCACATGATGCTGACGATCCCCTTCGTCATTTATGGGCTCTTCCGCTACCTGTACCTGGTGCGCATCGAACATTATGGTGGCGCACCGGAGGACATCGTCCTTTCAGATCGTCCGATGCAAGCCACGGTTGCCTTATGGGGGCTGACCGTCCTTTTCATTTTATACCTGCCCCGATGAGATAAAAAATGCCAGTCATTTATGCAAAAGCGCCCGGCAAGATCATCCTCTTTGGTGAACATGCTGTCGTTTATGGTCAACCTGCCATTGCCATCCCGGTGCACAAAGTGTATGCCACCGCCAGGGTAATCCCCGATTTCATGGCGCCCCGCAATGAAGTTAGAATTAAAGCGCCCGATATCCAACTCGATGCACAATTAGCTGACCTGCCCGGGCATCATCCTTTCGCCCATGCCATCCGCCTGACCTTGGAAGCCCTCACCCTCCAACAGCTCCCTGCTTGCACTTTGGTCATCTCCTCTACCATCCCCATTGCAGCGGGTATGGGCTCCAGTGCGGCTATTTCGGTTGCTATCATCCGCGCCCTTTCCGATTTTTTGGGCACGCCGTTGTCACCAGACACCATCTCATCCCTGGCCTTCGAAGTCGAAAAAATTCACCACGGTACCCCCTCGGGGATCGACAACACCGTCATCGCCCATCAAACCCCAGTCTTTTTCACCCTCGGCAGGCCAATTGAACATCTAGCGGTCGAACAGCCGACCCACTGGGTGATCGCAGATTCCGGTGAGAAGACCCCCACAAGAAAAACAGTTGCCGATGTGCGGGCACTTCATGCAGCCGACCCTGAAGCAATTAACGACATCTTCCAGCAGATCGGGGACATCGCCAAACAAGCGCAGACAGCGCTCGCCACTGGTGATCTCCACCGTTTGGGCCTGCTGATGGATGAGAACCAGCGCCTTTTAGATCAATTAACCGTCAGCAGCCCCAGCCTGGAAAACCTGATCATGGCAGCACGAACTGCAGGTGCAGTTGGCGCTAAGCTCTCTGGCGGCGGCCGCGGCGGCAATATCATTGCCCTCGCTCCATCTGAAGACACACAAGCCATCGCAGACGCACTGCGAGATGCTGGCGCCACCCGGGTGATCACCACCACCCTGACCAAAGGCAGACGATGATGAGCCAATCCCAGTTAGTGCTCATAAAATTAGGCGGGTCCTTGATCACCGACAAGACCCAAGCGATGACACCCAGGTTGGATGTGATTGAAAACCTGGCAGAGGAGATCGCCACAGCACACAAAGCTTTACCCAATTTACGCCTCGTTATTGGTCACGGCTCCGGCTCCTTCGGCCACGAGGTGGCAGACCGCTACCAAACTCAAGCCGGCGGCAAAAGCCCTACCTACTGGCAGGGTTTTTCCGAGGTGTGGCGGGCTGCGCGTGCTTTAAATCATCTGGTCATCCAGGCTTTACTGCGCGCTGACCTGCCCGTGGTTGCCTTTCCACCCTCTGCCATGGTCATCACGCACAATCATCAGGTCAGGTCCTGGGACCTGCAACCCATCAGGCTCGCCCTTTCGCATGGGCTGATCCCGGTGGTGTACGGTGACGTGGTCTTTGATACCAACCTGGGCGGAACGATCCTCTCCACCGAAGACTTGTTTCAGCACCTTGCCCCGGTTTTGCACCCGCAACGCATCCTGATTGCCGGCCTGGATCAGGGGGTCTATCATCATCCGCAACACCCTGACTCGATCATCCCACTGATCACACCCCAAAACCTGGCAAAAATCCGTCCCGCACTTTCCCCCTCCCATGCAGTTGATGTAACCGGTGGTATGCTGGCTAAGGTCGAAACCATGGTTGCCCTCGTCAAAGCATGCCCGGGTTTAATAGTTAACATTTTTTCTGGTGCAACACCTGGCAACCTATCTCACGCACTCACCCACCAGGGCGCGCCAACGGGCACTACGATCGCCAACCCGTTAGAACAGTAAAGATCAGCATCACAGATTAATCCGGTATAATCACTTTCTGAAGGTTTATTCGGAGAAAAATCAAGATGTTATTCACTCGCCACCAACTTGAAGAATTGGAAGATCAAAACTTGGCGCCTTACGGCATACGCAGCAAGGACAGTAAGGGCCGCAAACACCCCGAAGATGAGCCGGATTATCGCACCGTGTTTCAGCGTGACCGGGACCGCATCCTGCACACCACCGCTTTCCGGCGCCTGGAGTATAAGACCCAGGTCTTCATTAATTACGAAGGCGATTACTATCGCACCCGCCTGACCCACACCCTCGAGGTTGCCCAAATTGGCCGCAGTGTGGCCCGCGCATTGGGCGCCAATGAAGACCTAGTGGAGACGATATGCCTGGCACACGACCTGGGCCATCCACCCTTCGGTCACTCCGGTGAGCGCGTTTTAGCGCGCTTGATGGTGGATCACGGCGGGTTTGACCACAACCGGCACTCCTTCCATATCGTCACCGAGATTGAAAGCCGCTACCCTGAATTCAACGGCCTTAATCTAACCTGGGAAGTGTTGGAGGGTATTGTCAAGCACGAAACAGAATACGATGTTTCAGATGCCCAGGATTTTGATCCCAAACTGCGGGGGCATCTTGAGGCCCAAATCACCAACGCCGCCGATGAGCTGGCCTACACCGCACACGACCTGGATGACGGCCTGCGCTCCGGCCTGATCACACCCGATCAGCTGGCCGGCATTTCACTTTGGGAGGTGATCAACGAAAGTATTGGGCGGCACCGCAGCAATGATTTGGACGACCTCTCACGCCATCGCCTGATTCGCCGGTTGATTGGCATCGAGGTCACCGATCTGATCCAATCCATCGACCGCATGATCCGCCGCAGCGGCATCCGCACGGTAGAAGAGCTGCAGCAACTACCCTACAACGTGGTCGGCTTCAGCGAGGATATGCACCGCCGTAACCGGGAACTCAAGGATTTCCTGTATAAACACCTTTATAACCATTACCGTGTGATGCGAATGACGGTCAAAGCCGAGCGGATCATAGAAAATCTATTCAATGCTTATCTCGCGGAACCCGCCATCTTGCCGCATCAATTCCAAGAGACCATTGACAAAATTGGGCTTGAACACACGGTTTGCGATTACATCGCCGGGATGACAGACCGCTACGCGATTGACGAGCATCAGAAAATTTTCAATCCCGAAACCTTACCCTAAGCTCAACTCACCAAAATCGAAAAATACATTGAGGAATGATGAACGATAAAAAACATTATTTAACGCCTGAAGGCAAACAAAAATTAGAAGCTGAGCTGCAAGACCTGAAACAGAATGGCCGTAAAGAACTCGCAGAACGCCTAAAATCGGCCATATCCATGGGGGATTTATCCGAGAATGCCGATTACCACAAAGCCAAAGAGGATCAGGGCTTTCTTGAAGGGCGCATCCAGGAAATCGAAGCGATCCTTTACCACGCAGAAGTGATTGAAAACCAATCCAACTACCAAGAAGTAGCCGTCGGCGCCAAAGTCACCATAAAAGAAGGTGATTACCCGCCTGAAACTTATCACCTGGTGGGCAGCCAGGAAGCCGACCCGCGGGACGGGAAAATCTCGCACCAATCACCGATTGGAAAAGCGCTGATCGGTCATAAAGTTGGCGATATAGTCGAAGCCAAACTCCCCAACGATGACATCATAGCGCTGGAGATCATCTCCATCGAATAAGAAAAGCAGCCCCCGCCTTAACACGGGGGCTGCTTGTTTATCCTAACTTGTTCCCAGGAATTTAATATTTAGTAGACTGTTCCATCTTTAGGCCACACGGCCAGTTCCAATGTCAGCCGCTCGAAGAAGCTCAAATCCGGTGCAGCTCCTTCTCCATATTCCATATCGATGATGCGGGCTTCAAGCTGCAATGTCGCTGTCTCCAGCAAAATCTGCTTGCCAGGTTCTGCCAGTACCAGCTCTCCTTTAGATTCCAACCGTAAGCGGAGCTTTTCATCCGCATGGGCGTGTTCACTCATAATCACTTTGGTGACGGTTTGAATATCATTCTTATCAAACAGCCAAATCTCAAATGCAGTCACCCGTTTAGGCTCGCCCACCCCCACAGTCTCTGAAATGCCCACACCGCATTCCCCTAAGAATTCGCCCGTGGGGGCATCCACGCTAAACGAGTCATCATATAAATCATCCCCGACCATGTAAGTGGTCATGAATTGAGCCACAGGCTGGGCTTGCGCCTCCTGGTAAGCGGGTTCGTAGCCCACCTCACTTTCAGGAGCAAAACGCATCGCATCTTCTTCAAACCCTACCTCATCGGGTAAACCATGCTCATTGAGGGTTTCTGGCTGGTCTTTTCTCGATGAAGTCGAGCGCAAATACAGGAAGACCACCACACCGGCAACCACAGCCGCCAGCGCAATACATAAACCCGTCAGCAGCAACCAATTTGGACCGCTGCGTTCTTGTTCCGGTTCGGCCTCCTCTTCAGCCACGGGTTCCTCAACCTCCGGGACTACCTCCCCCATATCTGCGCCGACCGCAGCCATAAAGCTGAAGATTTGAGCATCCGAAAGGTAACCCGGATCATTGCGCACCACTGCCAGGGTTTCTTCCGCCGTATCACCCAGTTCTGACCAGGCTTTTTGTGCAATGGCAGCATCACGTTCAGATGTGGCAGTAAAAATCGACATCCGCAAATAATCTTCACGTAAATCCGCACGCAGGTGGTACGGTGCAAGATCGGTCCACTGGACAGGCCAGATGCCCCATCCAATCACCAACCCCAGGATCAAACCCAAAATCACGCCAACTGGCAGGGTGATCCGAAAATCCTTAAGATATGTTTTCAGCCTCTCTGAGTCCATCGTGAGCTCCCATCTCTGAATAAAAAAGAACAAGCCTTATGTCTATTCTAAAATAAACGGCCGTTTCGTGCAAGAACGATCCTCAGAGTGTTTAATGCAAGCTTTATGCCACTTCTACATCCTCAAGGACTTCATCCTGCAAGAAGGTTGTCTCACATGCTAAACACTGCACATGGCGTTTATTGGCCAGTACCAGGGTGCCCTGACAATGGGGACATGGTGTGGGAACAGGCTGCTTCCAGGATGTGAAATCACAATCCGGATAGCGTGAACAACCGTAGAAGGTACGTCCCCTTTTCGTCTTTCGTCTGACCACATCTCCCTGTTTACAAACCGGGCATTGCATCCCGATTTTCTCAAGGTAGGGTTCCGTATAACGGCAATTCGGGAAATTGCTGCAGCTGATGAATTTGCCATACCGGCCCCACCGCAGGATCAGATCATGGCCACACTCGGGGCATTCACGCCCGATTTTCTCCAGTTCAGCCTTGGCTTCAGGCATCGCTTCTTCGGCGTGTGCCAGGCGATCTGAAAAAGAATCATAGAATTCCCGGATGACGTCTACCCAAGCGGCGTCTCCAGATGCAATAGCATCGAGTTGGTTTTCCAGGCTGGAAGTAAAGCCAGTATCCACAACATTGGGGAAGAACTCCACCACCAGGTCATTCACCAGGAATCCTGTTTCAGTTGGCACAAGGCGCTTATCCTCGCGCAAGACATAACCCCGATTTTGAATGGTGGATAGGATTGGCGCGTAGGTTGAAGGCCGACCAATCCCATGCTCTTCCAGCACCTGCACCAAGGAGGCCTCTGTATAGCGCGGTGGGGGTTGTGTAAAGTGCTGCGCTGGATAGAGTTCTTGTAGATTCTGAATTTGGTTTTCTTTAATGTCATCAATAGGGATTCGATCGCTGTCGCCTTCCTCTTCATCCGGCTTATCTTCATCTTTTCCCTCTTCATAAATATAGAGGAACCCCTGGAATTCAAGCTGGCTGCCGGAGGCGCGTAATAAATATTGATCTTGTGCCCCGTCTCCAATGATTTCAACCGAAAGGGTCTTATAAATGGCCGGCGTCATCTGAGAGGCAATAAAACGCTGCCAGATCAACTGATAAAGCTTAAACTGGTCACGGGTGAGGAATTTTCGAATCGTTTTTGGCGTCCGGTGAATGGATGTCGGACGGATCGCTTCATGCGCTTCCTGTGCGGATTGGGTGCGTGTTTTATACTTGGGCGGTTTTGCAGGCAAGAATGCCTCGCCGTACTTGGTTTTGATATACTTACGCACTTCGGCTGTGGCGATTTTGGAAATTTGGGTTGAGTCGGTACGCATGTAGGTGATCAAACCCGTGGTGCCCTGCCCATCCAGTTCAATGCCCTCATACAGCTGTTGGGCGACTGCCATCGTTTTTCGGGCAGTAAATCCAAGCTTTCGTGAAGCATCCTGCTGCAGCGTACTGGTGATGAACGGCGCAGAGGGATTCCGTTTGCGTTTGCCGCGTTTGATCGCATCAACCTTATAAGCCGCCCCCTGCATATCCGCCAAGATCGGTTCCACAATAGCCTCGCGGCCCAGTTGCGGGTCCTCACCGTTGATCTTAGCCAGCTTGGCGCGGTAAATGACCTGCCCGCCTTCCGGCAGGAAGTCCGCTTCGATTGACCAGTATTCAACCGGATCAAAGTCTTCAATCTCGCGCTCACGCTCCACGATCAAGCGTAAAGCTACCGATTGAACCCGGCCGGCCGAGAGTCGGCTGCGAACCTTCTTCCACAAAATCGGGCTGATCCCGTAACCCACCAGGCGGTCTAAAATCCGCCGGGCTTGCTGGGCATCTACCAGGTCCATATCTATGCCCCTGGGATGGTTAAAGGCATGACTGACGGCATCCTCGGTGATTTCATGGAACACCACCCGTTTGGTGCGCTCTGGTTCAATCTCTGCTGATTCCATCAAGTGCCATGCAATTGCCTCGCCTTCACGGTCAGGGTCGGTCGCCAGGTAGATCGTGTCAGCCTTTTGGGTTAATACCTTCAATTCTTTAACCACTTCCCGCTTTTCGTTGGGAACTCGGTATTGAGGTTTGAAGTCATTATCTACATCCACAGATAGTTTCGAACGCAGCAGGTCGCGTACATGCCCTACGGAAGCCCGCACGGTATAGCCCTTGCCTAAAAACCGACTGACCGTCTTTGCTTTGGCCGGGGATTCTACGATCACCAGCTTGCCTTTCCGTACAACCTGCTTTTTCTTCTTTACCTCCGGTTTGGGCAGGCCTTCGTGGGCTTCCGTGCGTCCCATCCGGTAAACTTTGGTCCCGCAATGAGCGCAGGTCCCTTTGGTTACAGGTGCACCGGCCGCGTTAAAATCCGCCACCGGGTCTTGAATTTCCCTTTTTTCTCTACACTTTACACAATAAGCTTTCAATGATTAATACTCCTACAAATAATCCTCGCGGCCATGGGTTTTCAAGTAATCAACCGCTTCTTTCACCCGTTGGGCGTGCTTGCGGTCACAAACCAATATGGCGTCACCAGAATCGATAATAATTAAGTCTTCAACACCAATGGTGACAATCAGATGCTTTGCAGAGTCACCACAAATGAGTGTACCTTGCGTGTCAAACAGGACTGGATCGCCCCTTAAGATGATGTTGCCTGAAGGATCGCTTTCAACAGAATCAAACAGCGAGTCCCAGCTCCCCACATCATTCCAGCCCAGGTCAATCGAAGGGATCACCGCTGCATTTTGGGCTTTTTCCATAATGCCGTAATCGATGGTTTGCGGCTGTATGGTCGGCCAGACGGAATCAAGTGTTATTTGTTTTGTATCCTGCAGCCAATGTTTAGAAATTACCGCCAGCTTGGCAAACAAATCTGGCATTTGGCGCGCGATTTCACCCATCACCGCCTCCACCCGCCAGATGAACATGCCTGAATTCCACACATGTTCTCCATCGGCGAGCATCTTTTCGGCCTGTGCTTGTTCCGGTTTTTCTTTGAATTTTTGTACCTTGAATACATCCAGGCCCTCAAAGCAGCCCACAGGCTCACCCTTTTGAATGTAGCCATAGCCTGTTGCCGCGAAAGAAGGCGTGATCCCCAAGGTGACCAGGGCATCTTCCTGGGCAACCGCATAAGCGGCTCGCAGCAACTGCCTGAGGTGCTCATCGTTTTTCATCAGGTGGTCCGCTGTTAAAATGGCCATGGTGGCCTCCGGATGGCGGGCCTTGAGTGCGATGGATGCCAATCCCACCACCGAAGCCGTGCCGCGTGGTAAGGGTTCAATAATATAATTTTCCAGCGGGATTTCAGGAACCTCCCGGCTGAGCATACCCACCTGGTCGGCTACTGTCACGACCAAAATCCTCTCAAAAGGAAACAGACCACCCAATCGGTCCACGGCACACTGGAAAAGAGATCGCTCTCCGGTGATGGCCAGGGACTGCTTGGGCTGTGCCTTGCGCGAAAGCGGCCACAGGCGCGTCCCGCTGCCGCCAGCCATAATCACCGCATAATAGTTTGTAAATTGCATCCAATCCTCACTTTCCAGACAGCTCACGCGTCGCAGCGTAGCGCATGCCGCCCACGTGCTGCACCATCCCTTTCAATTCCATCAAGGTCAGGGCAGCAGAAACCTTTTCCACTGGCAAATCTACCGCATGGCAGATTTCATCGATGTGAATCGGCTCAAAATCCATCACCTGCAAAATTTTCGCCTCGGTTGTGTCAGCCGGCAACACTTGCCGGGCGTCTTTATAATCCTCCACCTGGGATAAGTCAAGCACATCCAGCACATCCTGGGGCGAGACCATCGCATAAGCCCCTTTTTGGATCAGGCGATTCGTACCCCGGCTGGCAGGCGAGAATACATTTCCTGGAACAGCAAATACATCTCGCCCTTGTTCTAGGGCAAAATCCGCTGTAATCAGGGCGCCGCTGCGCTCGCCAGCTTCCACCACGATGGTAGCCAGGGAAAGGCCGGAGATGATGCGGTTCCTGGGCGGAAAGTTGATCCCTTCTGGTTGGGTGCCCGGGGGGTAATCGCTGACCAGCGCGCCATTTTCAATAATCGCTTCAGCCAGCTGGCGGTGTTCCGGGGGATAAACCACGTCTACCCCGCACCCCAGCACGGCAATCGTTCGTCCGCCGGCCTGCAGGGCATGCTGGTGTGCCAGCGCATCCACGCCGCGTGCCATTCCGCTGACGATGGTCAGCCCATGACCGGCCAGGTAAGTGCTGATATCCCGGGTGACCTGCTGACCATAAGCCGTCACCCGCCGGGTACCTACCATCGCCACGGCGAACTCATCTGCGGGCGTCAGACTGCCCCGCAGATAAATTACTGGTGGTGATTGATCAATTTCCTTTAAAAGCGCAGGGTAACCTTCATCTGGCAATGTTAAAACCTGGATACCTCGATTGAGGATGTCTTCATACAAGCGGTCAATCTCCACCTCCCCCCGCAGGGCAGAAAAATTTCGCAATGCCCGCTCTGGCAAAGCTATTTCTGCAAATGCCTCAATCGGTGCATGCCAGGCAATCGACAGATCGCCAAAGTGAGACAGAATTTGCCTGAAACGAACCGACCCAATCCCCCGCACCAGGTTAAAGCCAATCCAGTACTTTTTATCATCAGACATCAATCCCCCTTACCATACCATTGAACCGTTGAAACGATCATCCTGCCCCGGTCCAGGTCAATTTCCAAAATTCGCTCTTCAACCGCAGCAATTAAGACCTCGTTTCCCGCCTCATCCCGCACCAGGTAAACATCATTGGCGCCGGTTTCGAGGATTTCAGCCAATTCACCCACATAGTTGTCGTCTGTATCGAAAACATCCAGGCCGATCAGTTCGTGAAAATAATAATCACCATCTGGCAACGGGGGCAGTTGTCCCGACTGCGTATACACAAGCAGGTTGGTCAGTTGAGAAGCTTCCGTGCGGTCTTCAACTTCGAAAAATTTTAATAGCAACAGGTCGCCTTTAGCCCGCGTCGATTGGATCGTATAAGGCTGGTATGTCTCCCCGATGTAAACCACCCGATCTGCCGCCAGTAACTCTGGCATACGTGTGTAAACTTCCAGGGCAACCTCACCCAGCACCCCGTGGGCGCGCCGTAACTTTCCTAAGACAAGAAAGGCAGGCTCAGCATTATTGCGTGAGCCTGCATCATTACCAATTCTGAGAGGCATTTTCTCTAAAAGCCGTTAGCTCGGTTCAATGATATCCAAATTGGCCTGGTGCCCGTCTCTCGCCGCAGCCACCTTCAGCAGCGTTCGGAGGGCGTTGGCCACCTGACCATTTTTACCGATCACGCGCCCCATATCCTCCTTTGAGACGTTCAATTCCAGGTGAACAGTGGAACCGCGCTGGTATTGATTTACTTTAACTTCGCTTGGTTCATCGACCAGTGATCGGGCGACAAACTCAACCAATCCTTGCAGGTTTTCGCTTTTCATGTTCGCCTCGTAACTTTCTCGTGAATTAATTGGTTCGCGGTGGATTTGTGCGCGGGTCCGTCACCCGGGTTTGATAAACCTGATCGGCTTCAGCCACTAACGCTTCCAGTTCCTCACCGGCTTTAAAACGCTCATAGCGCGCCCAAAGCTCAGTTTGCTTGAATAAACCGTCCACCGCCTCTGTTGGTTGAGCGCCAACGCCCAGCCAATAAAAGATGCGGTCGTCCTTCAAAACGATCGTCGAAGGCTCTGTGCGCGGGTTATAATGCCCAACGATTTCAATAAAACGTCCATCACGTGGACTTTCTTTATCGGCAACAACCACCCGATAACTTGCCTGATTCCGGGAACCAACCCGGCGTAATCGAATTCGTACCATCGAAAATTTACTCCTCTTATTTTTTTATTAGTCGTATTCATCAGCCTGGTTCAGATGAAAGGTTCGAGGGGCGTCGAAGGGAACGCACGCCTTTCTCCTCCTCAGGCTACCCCATCAAGCGGCCTAAACCTTTTCCGCCTGACTTCTGCAGGGTTTTTATCAGCCGCTGGGTCTCTTGAAAGCGCTTCATGACCTGGTTGACCATTTGCACTTCCATTCCCGACCCGCGCGCAATTCGGCGCCTGCGGCTGGCATTCAAAATTTTCGGGTTGCGGCGCTCCTCGACTGTCATCGAGTTGATCACCGCCTCAATTTGTTTAAGCTGATCCTCCGCGTCGTTGGGGTCCACCTGCCGGGCAACTTGGCCCATCTGCCCCGGAAGCATTTCCAAAATCTGCGCCATTGGACCCAATTTGCGCATCTGCTTGAGCTGCTTTGCGAAATCCTCCAACGTAAACTCGCCGCGCATCAGCTTTTCAGCTTGTTTTTCAGCTTCCTGCTGGTCAATGGCTGTTTCAGCCTTTTCAATCAGACCCAGCAAATCGCCCATGCCCAGAATGCGTGAGGCCAGCCTATCTGGATTATACTCCTCAATGGCATCTATGGACTCACCAACACCGAGGAATTTGATCGGCACACCGGTCACCTCCCGGATGGAGATTGCCGCACCGCCGCGGGCATCGCCATCCAGTTTGGTCAGAAACAGCCCGGAAATGGGCAGCTCCTGGCGAAACCCCTGGGCAACGTTCAACGCTTCCTGGCCGATCATCGCATCCACAACCAGCAAGATTTCATTCACCGGCACTTTGTTCTCAATCGCCTGCAGCTCATCCATCAAGGCCTGGTCCATCTGGGAACGCCCGGCGGTGTCCAGAATCACCACACCCACCCCGCCTTTGCGGGCGGATTGATAAGCCTTCTCGGCCAATTTCGGGGGGGTAAGTCCCTCCTGGTGAAAGACTGGCACATTGATTTGCTCGCCTAAGGTCTGCAATTGTTTCACAGCTGCAGGTCGATAGGGGTCTCCTGCCACCAGCATCATGCGCTCGCCCTGGCCGCGCAACCGTTTGGCCAGCTTGGCGGCCGCGGTAGTCTTGCCTGAACCCTGCAGGCCCACCAGCATGATCACATGTGGGCGCTCGCCTTTCAAGTTCAATACCCCGGGCTCACCCAGGGTGGCAATCAGCTCTTCATTGACGATTTTAATCACCTGCTGAGCAGGATTGAGCGCTTTTGAAATATCATAACCGATCGCACGTTCTTTAACCCGGTTTGTGAACCGCTTCACCACGCCGTAATGAACATCCGCTTCCAGAAGGGCCAGGCGGACTTCTCGCATCGCAGCATCCACATCCGCCTCCGATAGGCGGCCGTGTCGACGAAGGTTCTCAAATATTCCCGTTAATCGTTCGGTCAGATTTTCAAACACAATAAACCATCAAAACTTTCTTCCGGTCAAAATTCCAAATTGTGATTTTAGTATGTATCCCCACTTAGGTCAAGGGCTTGTGCTTTTTAGTTTCATTATATAAAAGATTCAAAAACACATCAGAATAGTCTTAAGAGGCAGATAATTCGCGACTGTTTGAGAAACAGTGGGTTAATACTGATGATGTGTATGCTTATCTATTTATTTATAAACGTTTAGTAAGAAAGGAAAGCTTATGTCTAAAATTGCTGTTGTAACTGATTCCACTGCTTATTTATCTGAAGAAATTATTACCACTTATGGAATCACGGTTGTCCCTTTGGTCGTCATCTGGGGAGAAGAGACCCTCCTCGATAATATCGATATCGGCCCAAAAGAATTTTATGAGCGTCTATCAAAGGCAGATGTAATGCCTTCTACATCCCAGGCAACCATCCAGGCCTTTGCTGATGTGTTCAAGAAATTGCATGCTGAAGGCTACGATATCCTGACTGTTGTGATCTCATCCGCCCTCTCCGGCACATTGGATTCTGCCATCCAGGCAAAGAAGATGGTCCCGGACGCCAATATCACCCTGATCGATTCCCAATACACCTCGCTTCCCCTGGCCTACATGGCTATGGCAGCCGCCCGTGCCGCGCAAAAAGGCGCCACACTGGAAGAATGCACCAAAATCGTTGAAACCGTGCGTGAGAACACCCAGGTGTTTTTCGCTGTGGATACCCTGGAATTCCTCCATCGTGGCGGCCGCATCGGAGGTGCCTCCAGATTTTTGGGCACCGCATTGGGTCTCAAACCCATCCTCTACCTCGAAGAAGGAAAAATAGAAGCCCTCGAAAAAGTGCGCACATCCAAGAAGGCCCACACACGCCTCGTCGACCTGGTTGATGAAGCTGTCAATGGCAAATCGCCGCTGAATTTTGTCGGCGTGGTGCATGCAGCCTCTGAAGCGACCGCTTCTGAGCTGCTTAGCCTTGCAGAAGAAAAATTCCATCCGGACGAACTCATGCTGGCCAGTCTCAGCCCGGTTCTCGGCACCCATACCGGCCCTGGGACGATTGGTATCGCCTATGTCGCCGGAGTTGATCTGGACCTGCTCAAGGGCTGAACCAAACTGAATCGAATAATTTCCACATATATCCTGAAGGCTGCTGTTTTACCAGCAGCCTTTTTTGTTTGAAAATCAGGTCTTAGTTTTAAAAATCCTGCCCCCACACCCACACAGATCGGGAATTCGGTTAAAATGGAAATCTGACTACTCACCAAACAAAGGAATGATCAAATGACAATTGCCAACGAAATCGGTCTGGAAATTCCCCGAATCCTTCTCCCAAAATCTTCGCTGGAGATGCAAAAGTGGGCGGTAATCGCCTGTGACCAATTTACCGCAGAGCCTGAATACTGGCAAGCAGTGGAAACCATTGTCGGCGATGCGCCGTCAACCTACCATATGATCCTGCCCGAAGTGTATCTCGACACGCCCGAGGAAGAAAATCGGATCAAGGGCACCCATCTTGTCATGCAAAACTATCTCGAATCTCACGTATTTGAACCCCTGGAAGGGTTTATCTACGTCCGCCGTACATACAAGGGTCAAACCCGGCGGGGCTTGATGGTCTGCCTCGATTTGGAGCATTACAATTACACCCAGGGCGCCCAAACGCTGATCCGGGCTACAGAGGGAACCATTATCGACCGTCTTCCGCCCCGCATCCGCATTCGTAAACAGGCACCCCTGGAATGCCCGCACATTCTGGTCTTGTTTGACGACCCCCATGATACCGTCTTTGGACCCCTGGATGCCGCCCTCCACCAATTTGCACAACTGTATGACTTTGAACTCATGCTCGGCAGCGGCCAATTACAAGGCTATGCTGTCAGCGATGAGCAAATCCAAACACGCATCATACAGGCATTACAGGCCCTCATCGACCCCAAGACCTTTGCTGTCAAATACGATCTGCAGCCTGGTGCACATCAACCCCTGCTGTTTGCCATGGGCGACGGAAACCATTCACTGGCCACCGCTAAAGCAATTTGGGATGAGCTCAAACCATCAGTGGGCCTTGATCACCCGGCCCGTTATGCCCTGGTTGAAATCGAAAACGTGCATGACCCAGCCCTGACCTTTGAGCCCATTCACCGCCTCTTATTTGATGTAAACGTTGATATCCTCCAGGAAATGCGCGCCTATTGGGGAGACCGGTTGGTGGTGCAAAGGATAAATTCACCTGAAGCCTTGTTCTCAGCGGTCGATGCGGGCGCTGGACAAGGACATCAGGTCGGTATGATCTCCGCTGAGGGCCTGATCTTGATTGAGGTCCTTGATCCGCAGGATAACCTGCCTGTCGGCACGTTGCAAAAATTCCTGGATGCCTTCCTCGAACACGGCGGCGCCGAGAAGATCGATTATGTCCACGGAACGGAAGTCCTGCTGGATAAAGGCTTGCAAAGCAATAATGCGGGCTTCTATGTACCCGGTATGCACAAATCAGACCTGTTCAAAACGGTTATCATGGATGGCGCCCTGCCGCGCAAGACCTTTTCCATGGGTGAAGCCAAAGAAAAGCGTTTCTACATGGAATGCCGCCGGATTCAATCTGCATGATCAAGTTTCTGCTGTTGATGTTGATACTACTCCTAACTGCTTGCCAGTCTCAACCGCTGGCAAGCACTCCCACATCAACACCACTACCCCCAGAAGCCACCCACACGCCAACCCAAACCCCAACCCTGACCAGCACACCCACGCCGACCTTCACCCCCAGCCTGACGCCCACACCAGCGTTTGAGGTGTGTTCCCCTTTGGAAGAGGAAACCTTGGAGAGCCTGCCGCTCATCCAGGTTAATCCCCTCAACATACCGCCAAACTTTGGCCAGGATACAGGCCATCACGGTGTTGATTTTGCCTATTACCAGCGTGGTGACCGAATGTCCATCGAAGGAATCGAAATCTACGCCATCATGGGTGGGCAAACCGTTCTTTCCCTCACCGAAGATGATATCCCCTATGGCTATGCCATCCTGATCGAAACACCCCTCTCAACCCTGCCCGCACAGGTTCAGGAAGTACTCCTGGCGAATTACCTGCCAGTCCCTGAGGACCCCAACTATCGCCTGTATTGCCCCGATGTGCCCGCCCCCACGGACAGCGGTGATTATGCTGTGTATCACCTGTATGCCCACATGGAACACCCGCCGCAACAACAGCCTAGTGACCCTATCGCCTGCGGGCAGACCCTGGGTACGGTGGGCAATACCGGATACTCCAGCAACCCCCATCTCCACTTAGAGACCCGCCTCGGTCCTGCTGGGGCGCAATTTGAGTCCATGGCACATTATGAAACCACCAACACCCCGCAGCAGATGGGCAATTACTGCCTGTGGCGCATGAGCGGTCACTACCAGCTGTTTGACCCGTTTATCCTTTTTGATTCCGTTGAGTGAGAGGTGTTGAAAAACGAACAATGCTTTCTCATCCTTTGTCAAAATCCATAATGATTTCTATTTACTACTAATATTATCTACTTTATATT
>JBLRWR010000020.1:0-17234 GCA_047921135.1 Candidatus Brevefilum sp. | reverse complement strand
GGGCACCAGCATAGCAGTTTCATCCAAATATTGGGCTTCGATGGTCGTCAGGCCGCCGTCATTGGTGGTAAAGGTCACCGATTCAAAGGTGTCAACCCCCTGCTGTTTGAGAAAATCAAATAGTAATATGTGGGTGCCAACATTTTCACGGTCGGGTAAAATCTCATTGACTCTCACAAATGAATGTTCTGGTACATCTCCAGTGAGTTCGACAACCTCAAAAAAGCGAAAACCTGCCAGTTCCACTGCGCCATGGTCATCATGACATGTTGTGCAATCATGAAAATCTACAGCTTTGTGGCATTCCGCGCATTCATTCATGATTTGGGCTTCTTCCCATAACATACTCACGCCATATTCCTGAATTACTGCAATTGGTGTGGGTTTGGTCACCACGATCAGCGCAATCAGCACACCGCAAAGAATGATAATAAAGGTCACTAAAAAGAGGATGACGGGTTTGGTCGTTAGCTTTTTCATTGTATGATCCTATAATTGATGAATAGCAGGGTAGCAAAAAATAGAGTAAGCCCAAAACTGAAGGCCAAGTCAAGGTGCGTGGCAGTCGGGCGTTGGCGAAATGTACGCTTGGTGTGCGCACCAAACCCGCGCCCCTCCATGCTGAAAACCAACTTGTCTGCTCGCCTGAGGGCACTGATTAATAAGGGCGTTAAAAATTGCTGTAAGAGCAGCACAACTTTCTTGAGATTGGTTTGATCATAGCGTATACCGCGCGCGAGTTGTGCTCGGTAAATGGTTTGACCCTCATCTTCCATAACGGGCGCCAGCCGCAAAGCTGTCACCAGCATAAAACCAAATCGGTAAGGTAAACCGACCTTCATCAGGGCATAAGCCAGGTCACTGGGGTCGGTCGTCAAAATGAACACATAGCTCATAAAAACAATTGCCAGGAATCGCCCGCTAAAGCGCATGCCCAGCTGTAACCCGCCAGTTGTGAGTCTTAAAAAGTCGATACCCGGGTCGAATAGAACCAGGCCAGATTTTTCGAATAAGACATAAAGCAGAAATAAAGCTGCACCTGTCATGATCACCAATCTGAAGCCGCGCATGTGCCAAATTGCCGGGTTGGTCCAGAATAGGGCTGCGGCAAAAAGCAATGCAGTCACCAACACCAGACGCCCGTCCTGGATGGCAAACAGGGACAGTGTCCCAACCAGCAGCCAGGCAAATTTGGTCAGTGGGTAAAGCCTGTGCACCATACTGGTGCCTGGTTGATACGAGAGCTTATGCACCAATACAGACCTCCTGCTGCTGAGGTAAAAAGGCAGAGAAACCTTTTTCTCCCAAGACTGTAAATGCAGTTTTTATCGGTTGATCCAGAATTTTCATACCCTTGGAAAGGAAGATCACCCGATCACAATAGGCTTGGGTCAGATCCGCATGGTGATTGACCATCAGGATGGTGTGTCCATCGCGGGTGTACTGCTTGAGCAGCTGCATCCACTGGTGGGCGTTGGGCAGATCCTGTCCAATGAGGAATTCATCGATCAACAGGAGTTGCGGGTTGTGTAACATCACCGCAACCAGGTTAAGGCGGCGCTTCTCACCGTAACTTAATCGCTGGGGATGGTCCTGCAAGCGGTCCGCCAGTCCAATGTCAGACAGGTAAGCGCGTGCCATTTCTTTGGTTGCTTCATCCAAGAGACCCAGGTTTTTAACTGTGAGTATGGCTTCATCCCATACAGATTGGGTGAATAATTGGTGGTCTGGGTTTTGAAATATGAAGCCTACATCGTTTACCAGGGCGCTGGTTTTGGTCTGACATAAATCTTTTCCAAAAGCAACCAACGAACCCCGTTCGGGTTTTTCAAACCCCATGATGGTATGCAATAATGTGGATTTGCCACTGCCGTTGGGACCCATCAAGGCCACAAACTCACCCGGGCACAGGTTGAGATTAATTTCTTTAAGGATGGGGTGATGGCCAATATTGACCCTGAGATGAGAGATTTCCAAAATTGGGTCTGTTTGATGCAGAGCTTTTCGATTTGATTTTGATGAGAAGTGTATCGGCGGTATGTCATTGAGAGGGTTTTGCTGCACAATCCTGCCCTGGTCCATATAAACAAAAGTAGGGTCAAAGGCCATCAATTGGGCTAATTTGTGCTCAATAATGATCACTGTCAGATCTTTCTGTTTTCGAATGGCATGCAAGGTCTCAAACACATGTTGGGTGGCCTCGGGATCTAAATTTGAGGTCGGCTCGTCGAGGATGAGCACGTCAGGCCCCAGTGCCAGCATGGATGCGATGGCAATTTTTTGTTTTTCACCGCCTGAAAGTGTGGACAATAACCGAGCCTTTAAATTGAGACCTTTGACAACCGCCAGGGCTTGATCGATGCGTTTCTCAATCTCCTCTGACGGCAGGCAAGCATTCTCCAGGGCAAAAGCAATCTCATCCAGCACGGTTAGGGTGCAGAATTGATCTTCAGGGTTTTGCTGCACATATGCGACCCGTTCACTGGCCTGGTACAGGGGGAGATGTGTCATGTCTGTTTGGTTGACGATGATTTTTCCCTGGTATACGGGTTGCTCATCATGAAATAAAAAGCCTGCCAGGGCTTTGCCCAATGTCGATTTTCCACTGCCAGACCTGCCCGCGATAACAATAAACGCATGCTGGGGGATATCGAGGTTGATATCCTTAAGTGCAGGCGTTGATTCGCCTGGATAGGTGTAAGAGAATCCTTTAATTTTGACCCAGGTCATGCCTTACTCAACCTCAATTCTGACCATGGGGTAAAGATGAGCTTCGCCTGACATCCTCCCTAAAGCAAACTGAAAGCCCTCTTCGCCGATGACGGTAAAAATGCGCAAGCCATCATCGCCGTTAATCGTTTCCCAGGCGTAGGATTGTGAATCTTGCGCTGAAAATACTGCGATCGTTCCCCCGGTTTCATCGTTGGGCAATGATTGGATTACTTTCCACAGCGGGACGCCTTGCAGCTTTTGCGGGCCGGTTGGCAAGGCGATAGTGGTGCTGTCCATATCTGCCAGCCATTCATCGGGTTCAAAGGTGAATAACTCGCCTGATGCACCTTGAATTTGTAAACCTTGGGTGGCAGAAACAGTGATTGCGGAAACATTACGCACCCAGGCTTTGCTGCTTTCTGGCCCTACTAAATCGAAGGAGGCATTTTGTCCCTGGCCACTTTGAACAACCAGGATATTTGGATTTGAGAAAAGCTCATCAAAACTGATCAAGAACGCATACCCATCTGTAGCTTCGATCAGAAGCATGTCGGCTCCGGGAGCAGGCTGGGCATGCTCAATGAGGGCTAACAAAGGATAACCCGTGTATTCTGTGGGTATTCCCCGATAGGGCATTTGTTGGGTGATTAGCTCTGGCGAGAAGGATTGTTGTGGAAACTCGTACGCATTGCCCACCGCACCTGAAATTTGGATCGTTGCAGTCCCGCGCAGGGCAGACTGCAAGTAAATCGTCAACAAGATGGCCAGGATAAACACCCCAGACACAATGTACCAACCCAATCTGCGGTTTTGAGGTTCAATTGCGGGACGCTTGACGACATTGGCCTTGATCAGTGCCTTGAGGAGGTAAAAGGGGGCTAAACCAGAAAAAATCAGGCCAGAGATACCGGCGACGACCGTCAGAATCAGGATGGCGCTCATAGCGAGAATATTTGCAGGCAAGGTCGCAAACAGCTGAAAAACAATCACGTTTGAAGCCGCAGATAAACTGCCAGCGACTAAAAATGGTGCCAGCGAGCGTTTATTTCGAAAGATGAGAAACCCAAAATCGACCAGCAAGCCTGCCACCAGATTGACCAACAAGATGATCACGCCATGGGTATTGCCGCTCATCAGTTCGACCATGCCTTTGACCAAGCCCATCACGGTGCCCGCCCCGGTTTTGTTTAAAATGCCCATTGCCAGAACAATCCAGATGGTGTGCAGGCCGGCTGCCCATTGAGTTGCGCCCGGAAAACCCAGCGCAGCCCGGGTGGCATTGCCAATGGCGTTCACATATGTGCTGGAAACACCGCCAAGGGCTGCCAACACGGCCATGATCAACAGGTCACGCGTAGAAAAATAAAATGGTTTTTGGGTAGATTGATCGGAACTCAACAGAAAAGCGCTCCTTTGGGATGGAAAGGAGCGCCAAAAAATTAAGCTAATACCTGAGGATATCAAGCTAGCTGGCGGGCATCTCCTTTCCAAATACGGGGGGCATGCACGTTTCCATGCACACCTTATCGGTCACCTCACCGTGGCTTGGCTGTAGGTGGAGGGACTCGAAGATGCAAATTATTATTGTTTAGACTAATTTTATCATATCCTCCCACATGGAATTAGTGATTTTAATCACAATAATCCATGGATAACTTTTCATCAGGGTGATCAAGATTAAAACAAAGATGCCCTCAGCACACAATGAGGGCATCTTTTATTTGATTTGTGGCTTAGAGAGATGGTGTCAGGAGGGGTTAAATGACAAGCCACAAACTTTTAACGTGAGGTGGTAAATTTGACCAATTTGCCTTTCTTGTCGAAGGTCATGCGAGCAAAGTGGTGGTGAGCGGTTTCCTGATTTTCATCGAAGGATTTCTTCAACGTTACCACGTACCGGTCTGGTGTATCGGTTTGCAAGGATGCTTCACCATCTGCGGATTTTGATCCTGCAAAGCTGCCTGATTGTTTAAAATGCATTTGCGCATTTTCCAAACCAGGCAGGTATTTCTCAACCACTTTCTTGACCTGTTTGTCAACTTGCTTGGGCATCGTATCGCTATCGTGGGCCGCCACCATGTCAAAGTCGCTGATGGTTTTGACCGCAGGGTAAGACTTAAACCTGAACAAAGGTTGGGGCATGGTCTCCAGCCCATCAAGAACAGCCAGTGGGTCCCCATAAAGGATAAAGGACAGCAGGGTCTTTTGATCTTCACCATCGAGAAAGCCCTGTGATTTGATCATTTCCTCTGCCAGGCTGAGTTTGGCCTGCATCAATGCATATCCAGCCGGCAAACCTACTAATATCTTTCGCCAAAACATGTTGGCCAAATAATCTGCGGCAATCAGCGGGGGTGTGACCGACCCGTATGCAATACAGGTTGAACCGACGAAGGTTCTTGCCCCAGAATCGAGGCATTTCAGTGAGAGGGCTTCATCAAAACGTTTTTCAAAGATATTGGCACCATAACAAGCTTCTGACAGGATAATTTTTGGCGCCGGGTGATGCTCATCAAACATGCCAGGGCTGAGGGCAATGGGATAGTCGGGACCGTTTGTAGTCGAGCTGAAGTCCTTTTGACCATACCAGTGGGGCCCGTCTTTGACGCCATGCAGATTGAAGTAGCCCAGCCGCAGTTTTTGGTTGGCTGTTAGTTCCAAGGTGGAAGCATGCAGTGGTGGTGAAAGGTGGAGATCCTTTGAATCTCCCACGGTTTTGTATACTTCTGCTGAGGATCGCTGCCAAATTTCTGCAGAGTAGCCAAAATGTGGTTTGTGTGCATTAAGACTGCTACCGAGGTTATTGATCAGGTGGAGGACCCAATTGATCCACGAGGCAATATTTGTCATCACAGATTTACTGTATTTAGCCCGTTTCTGATATTGATAGGTAAGACCTCGAATTTGTTCCAGGAGAAGACCTGCATCTGAACCCGTTTCACCTGGCAAACGGCCCACTGGCCATTGCGCAACGAAGTAGTTTTCGTCAATACAGGCATAGGGGTTGTCTGAGGGGACATCCAGATCGTTATCATAGGTCGGGTTGGGCAGGTGATGGAAGGGGACGATCTCTGGCCCGCCCACAATCAGCAAAGCGCCGATCATTTCACCGCGCCTGGCCAGGGCATCATCAAGGTCTGCCAGTGACAATTTCACTTGCCAGGGGTCTGAACCCATTACGGGCTTGATGCCCAGAGAGGCTAGCTGTTCCGGGTCATCAGGATAGTACAGCAGAGCATCCCATTCCGGCAAATTCTGGATCAGGCCGACAAGATTGGTCAACAAATCATCAATGACACCTGTTGTGTTAGGACCATAAATTTTTTCAAGTTGTTGTTTCGAACTCATCACAACATAGACCGGGAAGCGGTTATCCGCTCGGTCAAGCTCTGGTTTTTTCAGGCGTTTGGCAATTTTTGAAAAGGCACCCTGGATTTCCTCCAGTTCTTCCTCTGTAGCCCAACCTTCAGGTGATTTTCTCAGCGGTACATTTTCAATGCTGATCTCCTTGGTCTGAACTGTCTTTTCCACAGGCGGCGGTGCAGGCGCAACTTGAATTTTCTGGGTGATGTCATCACATCCCTGGGGTTGTGGGGTTGGCTTTGGCGGGCTGGCCTGTGCAAAAATTGGTGCTTTGATGTGGCCTGCATCAAGCCGGTTCCAGCCCAAGAACGCGTTGACAGAGGCTGGAATGGGGAGGTCAAAATGAATTTCCATTTGGTCAGGCCAGAGGTTCTTAAAGCGGTGGTCAGGTCCAAGTAGGGGCTCTATGACCTGGCCGGCGCTATCATGGGCGGCAACCCAATGCAAACGCTCGACAGCAGTTGATTCAAACCCCAGTTCAATTTCAGCCAAGGCCCTGATAATATTGATCTGCAAACATTGAGGCCATTGCTGGTGGTAAATTCCGCTCAAGTTGTTCAGCATGTCCTGGTTGCCCATTTTATAGACAGCCTGCAGGTGCAGAATGGCAGGAATGGCTGTTGGGGGATTTTGGACCAAAGTTTCATGGATCGACTCAACAGCCTTCTCATATTTACCCTGGTTTAAAGCAGCCCGTGCACGCCACAGCGCTGTCAACCACTGTGGTGATTTTCCACCCGGGGGTGTTTTACCCTCAAGGTATTGAATCACCTGGGCGTTTCGTGATCGCTCTTTAGCAGAAGAGCTAAGTTGGTGGAGCGCACGCATCGGTTCCAGGAACATTGGGTCCCACTCAACGATCTTTTCCAGCAGCGGAATGGCCTGGTCTTTCTGATTGAGATTGGCAAAGGCCCATGCTTGGTGCGTTTTTACGTAAAGGTCGCCGGGATAGTTCACCAGCCAGAGCATGGAGGCCTCTTTGGCGAACTGGTATTCCTGGCATTCCTGAGCTGCATTAAGCAGCATCAGGAGACGATAGCGAGCCATGGAAGTTAAGCTGTTATGAGGTTGGGGGATAGGTGACATGATTATTTCGCCTCTCGTAAATTATTGACAAGATTTAAAGCAGTGACTACGCCAAGCTGCCGAATGATATTGGCGTCATCGGGCGAGCATCGCTTGGCTTGTTTTAGCATCACTTCAGCGCCAGGATAATCCTTAATTTCTTTTAATGCTAAACCGGCGTAATAATAAGGGCGCGGATCAGATCTATTTGCCTGAGAAGCTTTCTCGAAGATCTGAATGGCTTTCTCCAGGTCTCGGCGTTCTTGATAGGTTTTACCCAATTCCAGATATGCTTCGATAAAAGCAGGGTCTAACGAAATAGCTTCAGATAGATGGGTGATGGCCTGGTCTAACTTGCCCTTGGCGCGTTGCAGCCGGCCCAGCATCAGGTGAATTTCTGCTTGTTCTGGCATGATCCTCAGAACTGTTTGAGCGGCTTTTTCAGCCTCATCAAGCCGGTTTGCCTGGATCAACCAATCGGTTAAGGTGGTCAGCACCTCAGGATCATGGGTGTTGTTTTGTGCCAATTCAATCAGTTCCGGCAACACTTTCTCAACGCCAGCCTGGTCCTTTTTGATTTTGCAGTATTCCAGTGACAGGACAACATTGTCAGGGTCTTGTTTGAGGGTCTGGCTGAGTGTGTCCAGGGCTTGATCAAATTTTCCCTGTTTTGCCAGTGCGTGTGCCAAGAAGATGCGTGCTGTTTCCTGCGTGTTGTCTGCTGCTAGAATGGACTTTGCCCTGGTTTCCAGTTCAAGATAATTCCTTTTGTCAAACAAAAGCTTCATATCCATCTCGACCAATTTCTGGTCAGCGGGATCTAACTGGCTGGCTTTACGAATGTTTTCGAGGGCATCCGATAAATCTCCCATTCGACGGTTGACCTCTGCCATCGCGGCCCAGGCGCTTGGATCTTGTGGCTGATAGGCTGTGCTCATTTCAAGGTCAGACTTGGCTTGGGCGAAATTATTATTTTGCACTTTGAGTTTAGCGCTCTTTTGCCAAAACTTTGCATTTTCGGGTTGTTTTTCCAACGCAAATTCAATGTGTCGTTGTGCATTTGCGGTTTGCCCCAGGCTGTTGTTGAGGTCAGCGGCTATTGCATGCCATTCAGGTTCTTCTGGCCATAGGCTTAATGCGGTTTCAATCGATTTTAGAGCTATCTCAGGCTGATTCAGTGTGAGATGCGCCAGCAAGGCATGGTTAATGGGATTGGCTGGATCGAGTGAGAGCGCATTTTCAACATATGGGATCGCATCACGCTTTTGTCGGCGTATTGCATACACCCCATAGGCCTGTAATACCTGGACCTCATCGGAATATGTTTCTAAAATATCCTGAACCAGGTTTTCCTCCTCGCTGCCGATCAGGACTGCTGCGGCCTCTTCAGGTCCTTGCAGACAGGCATCAATATTGAGGTGGGTTGGCCAAGTTCCAATAAATGCAGATTCGATCCTGGCTTTTAAGCAGACCAACTGATCCTGTGGTAGGACCTTTTGAAGGTCAGTTAATAATCGTTCTGCGTCACGGTAATGGTCTTCAGATAAGCACACCGCCCCGGGGCTGTGTGCGGTGATGGACAGCGTTCCTGCGATTTGCTGGGCTTCTGCGCCTGTGACCAGTGCGTACAAATAACGCCAGTTCATCAATGGTTGGTTATCCAACTGATCACTGACTTTGCTCCAGGTGTGAATCGCCTGGAGGTGATTTCCCGATGCCAGATACGCTTCGGCTATGCTGTGCAAATTTATGATTTGCCTGAAGATTGTTGGCAGTGCCCGGGAGGGTTGGCTGCCAAAGGTCTCATTGAATGTGATAATGGCATCCTCAAGGAGGTTGGAGGCTTTATCCGTTTCGCCAAGCAAGGCCTGAAGCCGGCTTTGGATCGCGAGGTAACGTGGATAAGCAGCGCCCATTGCGGCTATCTTCTCTAAACGATCAGCAGCTTTATCATAATCTTCCTGGTAAATTAGGATTTCGACCTGTGAACAGATCAGGTCCAATAGGTCTTGAGAAGTATTATCGTCCAAGGGGCTGGATGGGTTGATATGCTCAGGCAGGTTAAGTGCTGGTTGGTGATTGAGCCCTACCATGGCACTTTCGATAAAGGCGTTAATCAGCTTTTCATCGTACGGGTTTTCCTCCAATGCGGCTGAAAAATGCTGGTGTGCTTCTTGAAAAAGGCCCAAAGCCCGCGAAAGCTGTCCCAAACGGATCTGGTAACCATTCAGAGACAGGTCATGTGAATATAATAAAGGTGAACCGCGAAATTGCTTGGTTTTTTCACCTTCGTCAGCCAGGTGCTGTCCAACGAATCCTTCGATGTCCTTCAGGGTTGTGTGCGCAGAATCATACTGGCCAAGATCACCCAGCAAATCTGCTTTCAATATGGCAATCTGGGGAAAAGCAGCGATTGAATTGTGATCTGCGTTTAGAATTTCCAACGCCTTCTGATGCTGCCCTTTTAGAGAATAGATGATGGCCAGGTCCATCAGCGCGACAGGGCTGAAATCTTGCTTGGTTTGGCGCACTTTTTCAAGTGCTTGAGCTGCCAAATCGAGATCATTGAGGTGGACGCAAATATAGCACGCCTGGTGGAACAGTTCAGGATTTGTGGATGAAGAGTGGACAAAGGCAGAAATATTCTCATGCGCTTCTTGGGAAGCGCCTGAAGCGATTAATGTTTTCGCCAACCAGAGCCTTAGTTCGTCGCGGTGGGGGGTAATCTGAAGTGCTTCTTTGATGGCACGCACTGCTTCATCTGGGTCGTTGGTATCCGTCTTGAATTTTGCATACCACAGGATGTTGTTCAGGTCCTGGGGCGCCATCCTGAGGGCAGATGTGGCCATGGCATTGGCCTTGCCTGGCAGATCAGCGGTTTGGAGTGCGTCCGCCAGGGCATGTCGAATGATCAGGCTGCTGGGTTGGATGCCGAGTGCGGCTTGCAATGCAGCCAATCCGACTTCCAAATTGCCTAACCCCATGGCAGCCTGGCCTAAGCCGTACTTCAGGCGCCAGTCGGCGGTTGTTTTCGATTCGGTTGTCTCTTTCGCCAGACGGCTGTAGACCTCGAATGCTTTTTGATGCTGACCGGCTTGCCTGTCAATATCTGCTAAAAGGCGGGAGATTTCTGCCTGTTCGGGATGTACTTGGGATGTGTATTTAAGGAGTGCTTGCACTTTTTGCAGAATATCTTTTGGCTCTGGTTCATGCTCGCTTTCCAATCGATCCAGCACCAGTTGAGATGCCGCAAGCACAGTTTCAATCTCTTCGGGAAATTGTTGGGCAACAAATAACAAAATCGGTTCGGCCTCCCCCGATCGATCCAAGGCCAGCAACACATGGCCTAAGAGCTTGGCAGCATGTGGATGCTGTTCAAAATTTCTGGTAAAGGACTCGAGCAAACGGTAGGCATTTTCAGCTTGCCCCATCTTTTGATAAACGGACGCCAAGGCGACTTTCCCTTCAAGGTGGTCGGGGTCCAGCGTGTGGGCTTGTTTTAAGGCGGTTAATGCCTCTGAGAAGGCCTGTTTTTCAACCTGGGCTTTACCAAGGGCACGTAACAACTGGGGCTGGTCTGGGTTGAACTGGTTGCCTTTTTTGAGGGTTTCAAGGGCTCGGTCGGTTTGATCATTTTCAGCCCACAACCAGGCTAGGGTTATCCAGGCATCAGGTTCATTAGGGACAGATTCAACCACGCCTTCCATGTGCTGAATTGCTTTGAGGACATCACCTTTTTGGTGATAGATTTCTCCCAACAAAACCAATGCCTTTGGATTGTTGGGGCTGCGCCTGAGAATGTTTTGACAGATGGACATAGCCGTTTCTGTTTGGCTTGTTCTAACTGCGGCCTCTGCAAACATTTCTAGGTCGATAACATCCGTTTTTGAGTCAGACTTGACGATGGTTTGTAAGAAAGCAAAGGCATCTTGCCAGCGGTCTGCTTTTGCTAACAGGCGGGCAAGATTACGTTTATGAATAAAATCATTTGGTTCAATGCGTTCCAAGAAGGCGGTTAATTCGATGGCCTGCTCATCACGATTGGCTTTTTCATACAAATCGCGCGTTAATCTTATGGCTTTAAGATCGTTCATGTTCACACTAAGATATTTTTCCAGCCAAGGGAGGCTTTCCTCCGGATTTGCTTGGGTCCGGATGGCATTGATCAGTTGTGTGTGGGCTGGTAATTGCGAAGGTTGAACAAAATAACTTGCCTGCGGATTTGATTTGCCTTCTGTTAGTTTAATTGGTGATGTGTTGGAACTTAGAAGGGTTGAAAGTGGAGTTTGCTTCTCCCCTGGGATCTGGTTCAGTAGCAGTTGCCGCTGGATAGTTTGAGGCAGCTCTTCAAGCTGTGTTTGTGCTTCTTTATATTGCTGGTTAGCAATCAAAGATTGGGCATAGAATAAGCGAGCCTGTTTTGAGTGGGGAACCGCATTAATGATCTCTAACCACCGCGAAGGTGAGGTATGCTTTCTCTCACCGACCAGGGATTGATAGAGGGTTTGTGCTTTTAAGAATTCAAGTACATCACTCGACTTTTGATAGGTTTCATTCGCTTTGCGGGTGTCTCCACAGAAGAAATAGAAGGCAGCTAACCGATTGATATCCTCCGGCAAGGCATGCTGAACATACTTTTCTAGGGGGTCAATCTCTGGATTGACTGCATCAAAAGTTTCAAGAGCTGAAAAAACCCGAGCAATAAAATCTCGATTTTCTTTGGTCTGCAGAAGCTGTTTTGCCAGCTGCACTGTAACTGCTTGTTGGCGGAAATCTCTCAGCCAGCGTAAGCTTTCCAGCTGCAGATCGATGGAGAGCTGTTTCACAAAACCAAATAATTGCTCCATTAATTGGCTGGGGGCCATTGGATTGGCAATCAGGGTATGCAGGTGGATGGGAATAAATGCCTCTTGTGTGGTTGGTGAGGATGATGTGGTGAAGTCTGCAGAAAGGTCTGCAAAGTCAGGACAATAATCGAACAAGCACGCAAAGGGTGTTTGCCAAGTGCGGTAATTTTTTACGATAGATTGCTGATTTCGGAGAATAAAAATCTCATCAGATAGGCCTTCCCATGTGTCTTTACGCATCCGCCGTTCATGCAAGGTTAAGGCCAACAGACCAGCTGTATAGAGATCTGCAGGTGGTAAACCGGTGTTGAAAGTGGTCTCAAAAGCTTGGGCTGCAACGGCTTTTAATTGGCCAGAAAGGGTGAAAGTGCCCTGACCAATTTCCGTGAGGGAGGATCCGGTTTTTTGTTTGATCCACCAGGCTGCCATTTTCCCGGGTGTATAGGCGTCCAAGGCTGCAGGAGCGCTTTCAAAAAATGGCCGACTTGTGCTTTCGTCTTGGATGAATTGCCACACCAAGGGGTCTTGTTGAAGGCTTTGCACCAGGATTTGACCATGTTCTGGTGAAAACCTTTGCCTGATTAAATCGAGCCAACCTGTCAGGGACATGATGTTTTCCAATCTCGAGTGATGGAATTAGTAAGAAACGCCAAGATTTCGCACGATAAAGTACGCCGTTGTGAGCAGGGCGATACCCAGGAACACGAGAAAAACGCCAATCCCTGTGTTGGTTTTAGAAAGATCATGCAGGGCGTTAACCAGTGCGGAAGCGTTGCCAACCAGGCCGGCAATGTTTTCCGTAATACCCTTTTCTGCTAGCTTGGCGGTTTGCTTGGCGATCGTTTGAATTTCTTTGCCGATAGCCTGCTTGGTGAGAATGTAAATGCTGATGGCCAGGACAATTAACCCTAATATAAACATTACCGTTGCCATGGTCATTTGGAAATCAAATGTTGATGTAAACATAAAAACACCTCCTGAAACAAATCTCTGGAGGTGTTGTAGCAAGTTCTGTGCCAAGTGTCGTTAAGCGGGCAAACTTAACTTGCGTATTGGTCCTTGATTTCCGAAGAGAGATGGTGAATGTCAATGGCTGGGTCATCACAGAAGATGATCGCACGCTCGAGGGCATTGCGCAATTCCCGGATGTTGCCTGGCCAGTCGTACGCCATCAGTGCTTCCATTGCTCGTGGGGTTACATCACGAATATTGGTGCCCATGCCCATGTTGATTTGCTGTAGCAAAAGGCCAACCAGTTCGGGAATATCGCCTTTTCGTTTTCTCAAAGGCGGAATATCCAAGTCGACCACTTTTAACCGGTAATAGAGGTCTTCTCTGAATTCGCCCTTTTTAATCATCTCTTTTAAATCCTGGTTGGATGCAGCAATAATCTGGACATCGACCCGGATTAACGTCGTGCCGCCCACACGGCGAAAAGCGCGCTCTTCAATCGCACGCAGGAGTTTGGCTTGCATGTCCAGGGGCATGGACGAAATTTCATCCAAAAAGAGGATGCCGCCATCGGCAACTTCCATCAAGCCGTTTTTTCGTTTGTTCGAAGCGCCTGTAAATGCATTAGCCTCATGCCCAAACAACTCTGATTCGAGCAGGGTATTGGCAATGGCCGCACAGTTGATGGCGATGAAGGGTTTTTCGCTGCGAGGGCCAGCCTGGTGGATAAATGTAGCCATCACCTCTTTACCAGTGCCCGATTCACCCGTGATCAATATCGAAACGGACGCTTCTGCTGCCCGCTGGGCAAGATTGATCATTGACTGCATGCGGGGGTGCTCACCAACCACAAATTTTGCGGTAAGTGAATGCGAATGACGCAGGTGTTCCAGCTCACGCCGCATGGCGACCAGCTCTTCAGCCCTGGAGATGGATTGTTTCAGTGTTTTGATGTCGATGGGTTTGGTGATGAAATCCAAAGCGCCTTTTTTCATGGCTTCGACGGCATAGTCAATTTGGCCGTGGGCTGTAATCACGATGAACTTAGGTTGGATGGGCATCCGGATGACTTCATCCAATAAAGACAACCCATTTCCATCTGGGAGCAGGATATCGAGGATGCAGATGTCTGCTTTGTTCATCTCCAAGTAGCCCCTGGCTTCCTTGAGCGTGCCAGCTTCCAGCACTTCTTTGCCATCCTTTCGCAGGCTATCTGCAATGGCTTCTCGGGCGGTATCTACATCATCTATAACCAGGATTGTTGCGCTCATAAGCTGTTGAGCCCTTTCTTTTTGAGCAAAAATATCTTGAATATTGTACCGCCAGGGTAACTATCCACTTCGATTTTCCCTTTGTGGGCATTGATGATGTGTTGTGTGATCGACAATCCCAAGCCGGTGCCTTGCTTTGATCCGGTCACAAAGGGTTTGAACATATGGGCTTTGATTTCGTCAGGGATGCCCGTTCCGGTGTCGGTAATATTGATTTGAACGAACTGGCGGTCTTCTTCGTTGTCGGTTTCCGTGATCTTGATGCCCAACGCCCCCCCTTTTTCCGTCATTGCGTTGACTGAATTACTGATCAGGTTGGTAAATACCTGTTCAAGCGCTCTCAGGTCACCCTCAATAATTGGGTTATCGATCTCGGATTCATAATAAGGTGAAATATTTAGCCGCATCAGCCTGGGGTGCCATCTTTCCAGTATGCGAGAGAGTAGAAAATCTAAATCCACACCAGCCATCTTGTATTCCAGCGGTTTGGCAAAAGACAACACGCTTTCCATCAAGTACATCAGCTTGTTGCACTCATCACGGATATTATCAATCCATTTATGATTCGGATCGCTTTCAGGAAGGTCGTCCTCAATGACTTGTAAAGCGAGCATGATCGCATTGATAGGATTGCGAACTTCGTGGGCAAAAATTGCGGTAACTTCGCCTAAAATTGCGCGTTGTTCCAGCTGTTTATTGGCCGCCTGGCTTTGCTCTTGTTGGCTTATATCCCTGATTAACATGATGATGGAAAACAGCTGTCCGTTGCTCATTACGGGTGACATCAAGATTTGGGCCGGGAAGGACCGTCCTGAGCGATGATGGATAGTCAGGTTGCCGCCTGTCAGGGTGGGGATGCCCTGCTGTGCTGAACGCAAGGCCGAGCCGAGTGATTCAGACCCGATCAAGATTGTATCCACGGGCTGACGAAGTGCTTCAACGTTCGCATAGCCAAGAATCGTTTCAGCGGCCGGGTTGATTTCAGCGACTGTCAAATCTGGAGCGAGGATGATCACGCCTTCTTCAAGATTGGTGATGATTTCGTTTTGGATTTTGACAACCTGCCTGATTTTATTGTTAAGATTGCGCAGGTTTTGTAACTGGTTGCGGTTTTCCATCAAACCTGCCGTATATACGGAAATTAATTTGGCCAAAGGGAGCGTGTGTGGTGATGTGGCTGGCAGATGCGAGCCAGCCACAAACAAGCCGAATTTCGTGGTTTCAATCTCCAGGGGAACACTGACCATGTATTTGAGGCCAGCCTCAAGCGCAGAGCGGTGTAGACTGCTGACCGCTGGCAGGTCTGGCGTCCAGATCGCTGCCTGTTGATGATGGAGCAGGTCTTCTTCTGTCAGGTAGGGCGGTAAGTCTGCCGTCGAATTGCTTTCATCAGATGTGTGTTGGGTCATAGGTGGAAATGATCCGGTAGCTTTATACAGGCTCGCCACCGATGTCCCTAAAATCGCGCTTGCTTTTTCAAGGATCTGCCCTAAAACCAGGTCTGTTTGTTGATCACTGGAGGTTTGAATTAATTTAATTAATCCCTCGACTGTGGTTGAGTGTTCGGCCACCACAGATTTGGCCATCAGCCGGCCTTCTTGAGGTTTCATCACAATGACCAGGTACTCATCTGATTGGGATAGGGCAAAAATTCTGACGGTCACCGGGATTAACGCTTGTTTTTTATGCCGTAAGAAAGCCTTTTTATCGTGCCCGCTGATTGGGTCAGTATCTGTGATGTCTGGCAGTAATGATTTAATTGATTGGTGAATGAAATCGTTTTCACCAAGGTTGGTGAGCAAGAATAATGCGTTATTGGCAGCGAGAATTGAATCCTCGCCGTGATGATAGATGATGGCAGGATCGGAGATTAAATTAAATAAGGTCAGATTACTCTGAGCTTTCTCTGCAGGTGTTAAATTGAGATCTGCAAAATAATCTGTCAAATTTTAAGTCTCATTCTTATTAAGCAGCGGCAAATTTTTCATTTCGTCTAAGATGCGCAGGAAGGATACCTTCCATAGCGCGATATTTAGCCACTGTTCGACGGGCTACGGAAATCCCCTGGTGCTCCAACCGATTTTTCAGCTCAGTATCATTCAAAGGGCGTGGTTCGTTTTCAATCATGTCTCTGAGAATGGCCCTGACTGCCAGGCTGCGATCGAAGAACATCGCCATCGGTATAATTTTCTTGTTGGGCAGCTGAACTGTTTTATTCGCAACGGCACGTGATATGGTTGATTCATGAACTTCGAGTTCTGCTGCAATTTGCGCTCTGGTGAGTGGCACTAAATAAGTCTCGCCTTGCATTATAAATGATTTTTGGATCGCAACTAAACGCTCCATCAATTGCTGCATGGTATTGTTGCGTTGCTGAATGCATTTGATCAGCAGGGAGGCCTTGTCGATATCTTTCTTCCACTCCTCCTGTTTTTCGCCAGTCTGTTCTTTCAAGGCCTGTTTGAACAGTGGGTTTATTCTTAAGGTGCCGCGGGAAGGGGTAATGATCTCGATGATTAATGGGTTGCCGGGCGTGTTGTTAAGGTAGTAAATCAGGATATCTGGCTGGTTGAAAACATCAGGTTTGTTGTCATTTGGGTTGCGGACCGTTCCCCAATTTGCTCTGGCAGGGTATGGATTCAGGTTTTCGCTGATGAAATTAGAAATCTGTTTGATTTTTTGTGCCGAGGTGCCGAATTTTCTGGCTAATTCTGAGTAGTGATGTTTTGAAAGGGCTTCGAAATCTTCGCTGATCACCTGTCTGATAAATTCGGGTACTTCACCGCCTTCAGAAAGATAATCAATTTGTACCAATAAGGCTTCGGTCACGGTTCGAGCTGCGACGCCTACAGGATCGCAATGCTGAATTTTTGACAATACACTTTCAACCTTACTTGGCGGGACGTGAAAATAGCGACAGATTTCAGCAATGTGAATGGCCAGTAAACCATCTTCATCCAGGTTGGTCAGGATCATAGCGGCAATTTCGCGCTCATCAACTGCTAACTCTGGCGCCACTTGCTGC